>NZ_JANEWL010000014.1:0-70938 GCF_028069815.1 Citrobacter sp. Awk 2 | reverse complement strand
CTATTAACTGTCCCTGCAATTTCTTATCTTACTGATTTATATGTATGTATTTGAGTTTACGGCTGAATATTATTTTCCTGTGTAATTGCAGAGTAATTAAGCAAGTTGATTATCGCGCAAAGGGCGTGACAGGGCGCATCTGGGTGGTGAGTCAAAACACCGAAGCACAGTGCTGCGACTCCTCAATGTTATCCCCGCGCTGATTTCTTACTCTGTGTTCGATCGGATGAAATAACAATGGCTATGCCAGCCAGAACGATCAGTGTGCATACCAGAATTCTCAAATCAGGCAATTCGCCAAGAAATAGCACCCCACCTACCGCAGCAATACAGGGCACGCTCAACTGAAGTGTGCTGGCGGTTGCGGAGGACATACTGGCAACAAGTTGATACCAAAGTACGTAAGCCACACCAGAAGCCAGTCCGCCGGAGAGCAGGGCAAGGATGACGCCGTTGGCGTCAGTATGCGCGGGTTCCTGTCGTACCAGATTCAGAATGAGAATAACCGGAAGGCTCAGAATGAAATTTCCCGCAGTCGTCCCGGCAGGAGAGAGAATGTTTTTCCCTCGCACAGAGTAAGCTCCCCATGCCAGGCCTGAAGCAACCATCGTCAGGGCAGGTATAAAAGGGGGAGCGGTTGCGCCGGGGAGCAGCAGCATAATGATTCCCCCAATGGCAATGACGATCCCGGTGGCTTTGTATCCGCTAAGTGTTTCGCCTTTAATTAATCCCCAGCTAATCATGCAGATCTGCACTGCGCCAAATAGCAGTAATGCGCCTGTTGCGGTATTGAGCTGAACATACGCGATTGAGAAGAATAATACATAGGCACACAGCAACAGGGCATCGATGATTTTCCAGCGTATGTCTTTCAGTTTTCCCAGGGCTATATGCCAGATAAACAGCATTACTGCACCACCGAGTAATCTCAGCACGCTGAACGTCTCAGGATCCGAATACCCATTCTTTAAAGCAATACGACAGAGGATAGAATTGGCTGCAAATGCAGTTAACACCAAGAGAACCAGCAACAGCTTTTTCATACCCATCCTTAATGTTGACGATCTGTTGCTGAGTATAGAGTGCGTACATCAGGACAGGCACGCTAACGATGCTTTTGGTTATAATCCAACACGCCAAGGTTGCGCAAGGTGCGGGCGCTATCCCTAAGTGATGTTCAGGAAAGTGAGAATGGAAAGAATTGATACACGGCCACCATAGCGGAGGTACTTAATATCACACTGATGACGAAGTAAGTTTTGAAGGGCTGCTTTTGTGTTTTATGGCGAAAGAGTTGTTGCCCGACAATAGCGCCAGCCCATCCGCCTACAACGCCAAATACCAGCAACGTGGATTCCGGCACTCTGCGCCAGGCCTTACGCGCTGCCATTTTATCCACGCCGTAAATCGCCAGCGTCAATATATTGGCGAGCAGGCCCCATATTAGCAACGGATGTGGGGCAAAAAGGCTACCGACCGCAGCGCACACCAGTAGCAAATAACAACAACGATTGAGATTCATATCATTAACCACAGCCAGAACGGAGAGGCGGTTATCTTAACCCAGAACCGACACCGATAAATGGACATAAGATTCTCAGAAGCCAGGGTTATCAAGATCTCGATGCAGAAAATGTCGGGATCGCATGGTCAGCCTGGAAAATAGAACATTATGAAAAGTAATGATATTGTTCTACCAGCCACACTCATAACGAGGTTATATGAAAATCAGAAGGTTCAGAAATGGAGATGAAATTTCGTTATTCAGCGTATTTTTATCTTCTGTACATACCCTCGCATCCCACTACTACACACATGAACAAATAGCTGCCTGGGCCCCATCAGATATCGACCCGGACCACTGGACCAATCGCATGAGGGCACTACGTCCCTTTGTTGTTGAAGTGGAGGGTGAAATAGCTGGATATGCGGATGTTCAGCCCAATGGGTACATTGACCATTTCTATGTCTCGGGAGCCTACCCGAGACAGGGCGTAGGGACGCTACTGATGGACCGTATTCATGAAGAAGCCAGAGAACGTGGAATGGGTGAACTTACTTCAAATGTCAGTAAGGCTGCGGAAGCATTCTTCCTACGGCACGGCTTTCATGTCGTGGAACGAGGTTTCCCTGTGTGTCGTGGCGTGACATTACAAAATGCACTGATGCGGAAATATTTGGCGAAACAATAGAACACCGGCTGATTCCTACCCGGCACGGTCCGTAGTGAGCGAATAGTGGAAGTGAGTCACGCACGGGGGAATTACTTATATTGCCATGTATTATAAACGGTGAGCAGGTAATAGCCCCTTAATGAGTCGATTATTAAATGCAAACGGAGCATAGTAAGTCATTCGGTACAAGATTATGCAGCCCAATCCATCTACACAAAAGAACTGTGAGGCCACAAATATGACGCCTACTTTACAAGGGGCTCTTGTAACGCTCCGTCCTCTGCTTAAGACGGATGCTCCGCTATTGATTGATGCGGCTGAAGATGGGGAACTTTGGTCTCTGTCATTTACGGTAGTTCCATCTGCTGACACTGCTGATTCGTACATTCAGAAAGCCCTGAAGGGGCAGGCCGAAGGCACCGTCATGCCGTTTGCTGTAACGCTCTCATCCGACCAACGTGTCATTGGGTCAACGCGTTTCTGGAAGATTGATCGCGAAAACCGAAAGCTCGAAATTGGTCACACCTGGTATTCACAAAGCTGGCAAAAAACAGCTGCAAATACCGAGAGTAAACTGTTACTGCTGCGATATGCCTTTGAGCAACTTAAGTGTGTTCGCGTTCAGTTTACGACTGATGTATTGAATGAGCGCTCTCAGGCTGCCATTCTCCGTATTGGTGCGGTCCAGGAAGGTATCATCAGAAATGAACGAATTATGCCTGATGGTCGAAAGCGTACCTCCATACGGTACAGCATAATCGATGATGAGTGGCCGCAGGTTCAGACCAACCTTGAGCGCCGTCTTTCCGATCACCGGTAAGAAAAATTATCGAAGAATTGCCGACAGGAGGTATGGGATACTACGTGTTTTACCTTGCAATCGACGCCTTTGAACGCCTGACCTCAAAAGCAGTATCGCGGTCACTCTCTTGCTGGCAGGAAGAGATCGATCTGCGTTCTTTCAATTGATGTAGGGCGGACATCACTCACCAGGCAGAAGTGCAAGAAATATCGCAGGATCTCAAACTCAGTTCATTAAGGGCTTGACCTGAATTGCCTGCGCCAGACTTGCGGACTGATAGTAAATCGTTTCTGAAAGTGATGCCGTAGCGTGCCTGCGCTACCAAATCCGTTTTGTTCTGCAATGTGTTCAATGCTTAGACTGCTACTTCTTAATGCTAGTTGCACACGTTTAAGCCGCTCTTCAAGCAACCACTGAGTAGGAGTTAGCCCTGTAGCTTCCAGAAAACGGCGCTGTAAGGTGCGTGGACTCATACTTGCACGATTCGCTATGGTTTCTAAGGTATGAGGCTCGGCGATATGTGTATGCAGCCAGTCAAATAATAAACCCAGACGGCGGCTTTCCTGAGCACGAGCGACAGGATGTGCTATCTGCTGAGACTGATCACCATCACGATGAAGTTGGATCACCAGCCGGCGTGCCACATTATTGGCAATTTCAAGGCCGTAGTCGCTGCGCACTACGTGAAGACAAAGGTCGATACCAGCAGCACTGCCAGCTGATGTCATCAAATTGTCATCACCGATGTACAGCACATCATTGACCACTTCTATTTCCGGGTAACGCTGCTGTAACTCGTCAGTATATCGCCAGTGTGTTGTCGCCTTTCGTCCGTTTAACAGACCTGCGGCGGCAAGGACAAACACGCCTGAACAAATAGACATGATACGACAACCGCGCTGGTGAGCCTGGCAAAGAGCAATACAAAGCGCTTCAGGTACCGGAGTTTGAACTCCACACCAACCAGGAATAACCAGCATATCCGCTTGTTCCAGCAACTCATACCCACCATCCACCATCACCCTTATTCCACCAGTTGCCCGCAATTCGCCATCATCAATGGAAGCGACAGCAAAGCGATACCAGTTTTCTTTCAGTTCAGGGCGTGGCAGACCAAAGATTTCTACGGCAATGCCAAATTCAAAAGTACATAGCCCGTCGTAAGCCAGAACGACGACCTGCGGGCGGGGATCTGTTGTCATAATCCTGGCGATTTCTGTCATGGTTGGTAGCGGTGGAGGTAGCTGATATCTGGTGAGATAAGAGGTAACACAGTACACCACATTACAACAAGAGAGAAATACCATGAGTTCAGTAACAGCGATCCCCGCCGCCAGTGCCCCTGAAGTTATCAGTCATTTTTCCCGCAGCCTTAGCGTGGAAACAGACTGTTCGGATGTCAACGCAGCCATGAATGCAGGAGAAGTGGACTTCGTGCTGTTGCATGTCGTTGGCAGCCAGGAATCTTTTGCTCGTCGCCATCTTCCCAACGCCATTCATCTACCACACAAAATGATCACCGCAGAGATGATGAATAAATGGCCTGATGATACGCTGTTTGTCGTCTATTGCGCCGGGCCACACTGCAACGGAGCCGATAGAGCTGCACTGAAACTGGCTCAGCTTGGCCTGGCAGTCAAGATAATGATTGGTGGACTCACTGGCTGGGAAGATGAAGGACTGGCCTTCGCAGAAAACGCGGTTGGCAGTTCACGGCGGTGTTGAATTTTTCGGCTGATTCGCACATTTTATTAATGCAACCGGATATGACCGACGCCAGTTTATGGCACGAAGCTGCCTGTTATGCAGTAACTGTGTACCAGACATCGACAGGCGGCTTTGAGCAGCAATATTGCGCTGCAGAGGCGGTGGTCGTTCCCTCCGGCAGCCCAAATTAACTCAACCACAAAAACCAAACCATTTGATTTTTCGCCGCGTTAACGAGAGAGTCCTTATAAAAAATATGGGATAAGGAAGAAACGGAATGTTCACTCTTTACATGAGGTGGGATGCCGAGCGAGAACTGGCTCCAGGTGATATTCAGTTCATTCTGTCGCCACGAGATGCGCTGGATATGGCGGGCATCTTTTATGAACTGGATTACCTGGAATACGACCAGTGCAACCGCATTCTGCCTCACAGCGTCCCGAAGCGACAGAGAGGGGTTTACCACCGATACGCGACACAACCCTACAAACGCAAGCGTCTTACTGAATACGACGGACTCTATGATGAGGTGAAATGGAATCTGGAACACGGCGGGATGGTTGGCGTTGACACCAGCGAAAAATGGGAGCACTTCCGCAATCCGTTCTATTTCGATGATGACAGTAATCTGATTTATGACTGCTTCATGGATACCTACAGTGAGGGTTTTCAGCAGGCAGTGCGTCAAATCTACGAATATAGCCTAAACGAGCATCAGGGAAGAAAGCCGCCTCCGACCATTAAACATCACTATGCCGATGCCCCTATACAACGCGCCCAGGCGGATAGAACGATTAACAGTAAAGCTGCCGGACGTCTTCTGGCTGCGGGTGGTATCTACAACGGCAATGTTGAGGGATTCCGGCGGACAGCCGAACAGTTGGGCGGCGATGCAATGAAGGGGTATGACGGCGTTCTTAACGAAACTACATCCGGGATGATGGTAGCTGCGGCTTCGCTGCTGGTTATACGTAACCCAATGGCGGCAGAGGAATTGACAAGCTATCTGGGCAAATACAAAAAGGCACACGTTCTGCTTGACGATGTGAACGTGTCGAATCTGAACTATGTCCGTCGCGACCGCGCTGAATATGCCGTGCTCCGGCGGGATTTTAACAGCGCCGTACGCCCAAGTTTCCTCAAATCGCTTTCCGATCACCCTGACGCACTATCAACGTTTGATTCCAACAATCTGCTGCGTCTCGCTGATGGTAAAGTACCGTCCGGGTGGCAAGTTCACCACAAGATCCCCCTGGATGATAGCGGCACAAATTCCCTGGATAATCTGATACTAATCCAAAACTCGCCATATCACTCAACGCTATCAAAGACACAGGCGATAATCACCAAAGACCTCCCATACAACGCTAGTACTAACGTTGTATGGCCTTCGCCGAATGGCGTAATTTACCCAGTAGGGAAATAAGCACGCTATGAACGATACAAATAAGATGATTGGTATTCTCAATACGTTGATGGTTTCCAATAATTACCCGGTAGCCAACTCCATCGCGCCTGACACCATGACGGACTTAATGTGCAATTCTGCGCCAGCGGAGTGGGATGAGGTGAAACGCGGTGTTTACGCAGATATTCAGCGTTTAGTAATAAATCGCCCGGATTACGCTTATATGTTCAACATCATGGACGGATTGGAGTACAACGGACTCACTCTGTACGGTATGACGCAGGCGGAGAATGGCGAACTACTATGGTCAAATATCTATATCCGTAACATTGATACCCGCACCGACGAAATCTATATTGACCCAAACCTGACCGATAAGGTGCTGATTGGTCAAGATGGTATGTCCGTGTTCGTATTCAACCCCAAAGACGACTGTTTCCAGATCCGCGATAGAGCATCAACAGATTACGTTATTGAGTCACACTCTACCTTTGGTAATCTGCTGTCAGCACTTATCGATACCGTAAAATAATAGCCACATTCTACAAACAGTTAGCCAGTCAATAAAAGGATGAATGATGTTTTTATAAAAATAATTGAAGTGTACAGAAAAGCATTTTGCTACAAAGGAGTTGCAGACTGTGAAAGGTATTTCTTTTTTATGGTTGTTCCAACAGCCGGCCTGTATTGTATGTGCCATACCGATTTTGGCCACATACGCAAAAGTACGGAATGTCCGCTCCTGGCACCAGGCTGACGGTTCAAATGATAAGAATACCTAGATTTCAAGTGCGGCAATGATGACGGTTTCCATTTTTTCTGGGGTAGTGAACGGTGCAAAACGCTTTAGCGGCTTGCCATCGCGACCGATAAGGAATTTTGTGAAGTTCCATTTTATCCGTCCCCCCAGTATGCCGGGCAATTCATCTTTTAGATAACGAAATACCGGATGCGTAGCGGCACCGTTAACCTCCACTTTTTCAAACATCGGGAAGCTTACACCGTAGTTGACGTGGCAGGTCTGCGCGATTTCGTCGGCGTTGCCGGGTTCCTGCTTACCGAACTGGTTGCAGGGGAAGCCAAGGACCACCAGTCCCCGGGCCGCGTACTTTTTGTAAAGCGCTTCCAGACCTGCGTATTGTGGCGTGAAGCCACAATGGCTGGCGGTATTTACCACCAGAACCAGCTTGCCAGCATAGTCAGCCATAGAGATAAGCTGGCCGTGCAGGCTGGTGGCTGTCAGTTGATAAAAGGTGGTCATAGCGAACTCCTCAGAGCAGGACCGGTTAGACATCGGCATAGCCATACAGCACGGTGCTGCTGGGGCAAGTGAGAAGCGGAGGTGAGTCCGCTCGGTTTAGTGCTGTCAGATTCTGTCCCTAATGCTCCAAATCTTCGCGAGTGGGTCCTTGAAAGTAAAGGGTACTAATATGGCAACTACGCGGTTGAGTCAGCACGAAACGAAGCGTTTCCCAGACAGTACGCCCATTCATTAGACGCTAGCCCATTTTGGATTGATCATCGACAAATACATCTAACCCGCTAAGTAAGCTCACATCCGCTGGATATGTCGCTAACTCACCGAACGGCGCATTAGTCGCGATCATCTTGTGAGTTAATAGGTTAACGTAATCACTACCGTGTCAGTATACACGCCTGCCGATGGCCATTTCTGCGGTGGGACTGAACCGTAAACCACCAGACTCTGCGCTTGCCCATCACCGGAATACTGCTTTTCCGGGTTGTCCGGCGTCCACGCTATAGAATGGGCAGCATCCTGATACAGGGCATAGCTTACGCACTCACCGTTATGGCACAGTGCGCGTTGGTTCCCCTCGGGGTGCAGACCATGACCGATGCTGACGGAATAGTCCGTCCCGGTTGGGCACTGGACGGTAATATTCGCTGTGGATGTCGCGTGAAGCAGATCGCCCTGAGCGGGGCTTTTGCTGCCGAATGCCATATCGTCCACGCTGACCACCTCACAGCCATTTTTCACCGTAGCAGAGGCGCTAATCTGGTCTGTAATGGTTGTCCCATTCAGGGCGCCACAGGCCGGGAGCGCTTGTAATGAACTGGCTGAGGTGTAGGCAATTTGTATTGCCGTGGCGTAGTCATAGTACATCCCGGCGCTGACATTCGTCTGACCGGGATTTATCTTGCCGATAAGCGGTATATCATGTTCAGCCGTCCCGCCTGCCGACAAGGCAAAATCGATTTGCGCATACACGTTGTTATTCTGACTCAGCGGCGAACGCTGATCGTAAATCGAATAGACCGAAAAATAGAGCGGGGTGCTTGCAGGTTCGTTCTGGCTCATCGCCAGCGGATTGTTTGCCATTACTTTCAGACAGGCGCGGACATACTCGGCCTGACCATCGTAATTATTGCAGGTAAGAGACAGTCGGGTTGCGGTGGCACCAGTTTGTCCGGCGGTGACGGTACCAAAATCCAGTCCTGCGGGGCTGCCGTTCCAGCAGTTAGCGGCTACGGCGACTGGACTGAATGTAAATATCAGTACCACGAAAAGGATGAGAAACCAGAGTGAACGAATTACTGACATAGTGCGTTTATTTTCTCCACTGCCCGAGAAGCGCTAAATTGCGTCGGCAGTTTTAGCGAACAAGAAGAAGATGCCCATTGAATGCGCAGTGCTCCGCCAGCAGGGGGATCTTCCAGATAAATTTTACCTTCATAGCCGACAATGGATTGTGCAGTGCCCAGAGCAGGTGCCTGTTCATGACGATCCCGTACGCTAACTTCTGCAGAGAAGGGCGCATATTTGCCATCGGGTGTCGTGACGGTTAGCAGAACGGCATGCGTGCGATAAATGTTAAAGCTGGCGACGGCACCGCGTCCGGTTTGTGGGATCAGGATTTCATTGGTGTAGGGCGCGCGATAGTCTTCATCGAGACCGAGAGGGTCGATATCGATATGGTTTGCCTGATAGGGATTCAGGTTATTCAGGAACAGCATGCCATTATTATCCGTATGACCAACCGGGCGATGCTCCAGATAAACCGGTACATTGGCTACCTTCGCCGTATCGACAAGGGCGAAAGCGCTACCCAGTTCGCGGGTGGCGTAGAAATGCCCCATAAACAAACCCACGGCACCGGTCATTGAACCGTAGTCGTTATTGTGTTGTTCATCGCGATTGTAGCCTAACGCCAGATCGCTCCAGGTGTTGCGGCGCTGGAGACTGGCATGGATGTTTTGATTCTTGCCTTGTTGTGCGGAAAGATTCCAGCCCCAGCCCGGTTTATTGGATTCCAGCGAGTGCGACAGGTTGGCCTGCACGGAATTTCCGTCTTTATCATGATTATTCTGCAGTGAGAGGTAATCCTGATGACGAAATAGCGGAATACTGAATGTGACGTACACGGTGGTGTTGTGTTCGTCGCCAAGTGATTGTGTGATGCTGGATGAAAGATTGACCTGATTTTCAAAACTTTTTGACCAGGAGATTCCCAGATAGCGTTCCGCATACTCGGGGAATGTCTGGCTGACCCAGCTCGCACCGAAAGTACCCGTCTTATCAAACGACACGCTGACAAAGGCAGCATCTTCACGGGTGGCAATATCGTTATCCGCTATGGATGAAATATCGCGAAACCCCCGACTGGCCTGTGAGTGTGAGAGCGAGAAATTAAAGATCTGATTGTTCCACTGCCAGCCGGAACCCCATTGGTTACCACTGTTCGCCTGATAACGGCTGGCGGCTGCATTAGCATGAAGTGTACCGAGCGACGGAGAGAGCAAATAATCCCAACCTACCCCCTGATTATGCAGACTGCCACTCTGCTCGGTATGCATGCCGACGGTGGTGGTGTCGTTCAGTCCGTGACGCCAGTCGCCCACGCCGACCAACTGAGGATCATAGCCAAAAGAACGGTAAGTGTAATCTTCCCGTACCCAGCCCAGGCTCATGCCCCAGGTTGTTAGCCCATCCGAAAGGAGTTGATTGGTGCCGTAGAGATTCAAATCCACCACACGTTGTTTACCATTCACATCGGTAATTACCACTTGCGCGCCTTCGCTGCCAGTAAAAACCGGTGCTGTATTAAGCGTAAATTGCCCGGGCTGAACCTTCTGTGAGGAGGTTCTGATTCCTTTGACGTACAGATCAACGGTGGACGGTAGCACGACGCTATCGGTCAGAATATCCTGCGATGAGGTGTTAAAGTTGGGTTGAGTACTGTAGTTATGCGCAAGGCTAATGCCACCAAAACGGACGCTATTCGTCCATGATTGTGCGGATGTATAACCATCCCCGAGCCTGAATGTGAGCAGTTTATCCACGTTTTCGTAGTTCCAGCTGCTCATCAGGCGATGTGTTCCCGTTTGCGCTTCGTTGCTGCTGCTCGACTCTTGCGTATTGAAGGATGTGGAGAAAAAACCAGGGCCAACGCCAAAGGTGCGAAACTCGCTATAAGCTGAAGTCTCTTGTACGCCGTTTTCGTTGCTGGCGAATAAATCGTAATTTAACGCGAGCCCCCGCACTTCGGGTGACAACTCGGACGAACGGATAAGGCGCGAACCATTGCTGCTGGAAAGATGGCTTTCTTTGTCGAGCCAGTTTTTACTGGCGGTAATGGTCAGGCTTTGATTAAGGTTGTCGAAAGTAACATTGAGGCCATCCTGTGAACTGATATCAAAATACCCTTTTTGCTCCGGCAGAGATGACACTTTCAGGTTAAGTTTATCCATATCCTGACCAGCAATATAGAGTTTGTTATTGATGTTCCTGGCCTTAATAAACCCCCTAACCGGTTGCTCATTTATCGTTGCAGTCAGATACAGCGTCTCATTTTCCGCAGCCTGGACTGTGGGACATACCAATAAAAAAACAATAACGGATTTAAGGTATAATTTTAACGATCTGCGTTTTAGCATTGTCATTCAAATTAAGTGATAAAGATGACGCGGTTGTTATTCCATTCGGTAACGGCCATTCCTTTTCACTATGCGGTAATACATAGCCAAGTAATCCCTTGTTCATGACAATATTCTTAGTACCCGAAACAAGAAATACATCACTTAATTTAACATGCTGGTTACCATTGTTTTTTATTTTCAACATTAATGGTTGGGCGGTACGAACGATGGATACAGCGAGTTGGCTGCTGGCAGGGCGGGTCTCTTTACAGTTCACAAAAACCGGAATGGAATAACGTAGCAGGAAGCGTACCCCATCTTTATCTGCCATATTATTTTCGCCGGGGAGTTCATCAACGATAATACGGTAGGCCTGTTCGGTATCACCACTGTCTGGCGTTGCTAAGATAACCCGAACCAATTGCTGACGAGAAACTGGGATCGTGGTCATGGGAGGGCTAACCATTACGTCCTGGGTCTCGGTCAGGTTATCTTTATTGTTCTGTTGATGCCACGCATAAACGCGGATCTGCGCCCCAATAGTGGCACTACCGGTATTACGTACATATATAGCCTGAGCAGATTCATTTCCACAGAATCCCAGCGTTACCGGGTAAACCTGCAGGGTGGCAGCGTATGAATTCACCGTGCAGACCAGACCAACAATGCTCATGCCTGCCCATAAAATAAACCGCTTCATATGCTGCACCTTTAAGAATGAATTAATACGTTACAGTTAAGGTTACGGTATCGGTATAGTCCCCAGCCGGTGCCTGTTTCAGGGCATTTGCCGTTACTTTCCCGAAGATAGGTAGTGCCTGCTGCTCACCGGTACCGATGCCTGAAATGCCATTATCCACCAGGGAGGTGCCACCCGGATGGTCGGTTGAAAGGGTGTAGGCTACTTTTGTGGTATCGGCGGTGTCGTTAGAACTCATTTCGAAATCATGCGTTTTATCCGTTCCGAGCATATATCCGGTGCCGTTAGTACAGGTGACATAAGCTTTGGCTGAAGCGGTAACCGCCCCATCATTACTGCCATGAGAACCAAAATCCATATCATCCACACTGACCTTGCAGGATTTTTCTACGGTCAGTTTTACCATCATCTGATCGCTAACACTGCCTGAATCATCAGCAAAAACAACGGATGAAAATAAAATGCTAATCGCAGTCAGAGATAATGCAGTGGCTTTACGGTTAATCATTTTAAAACTCGCTAAGGTTATATAATCGATTTTATAAGGGTGGAAAAGGCGAGGAAGGATAGAGATTACTCATTCTCTTTGATTATGTATTTGTGCTATGTGCAGATCATGTAAATAATTGGGAACGCTATTTACATTTAGCAGAGCGAAATTTAATCACTGCCAAGTGTTATCGTGTAGTGTTGGTAAAAACATAACGGAAAATATACCTAAAAAGAGTCATCCCACCCGGCGGTTATTTTCCGCCGGGTGGGACATCAATCCAGATTAAAATACCGACAGCCCCAATCCTTGTTTTACTTCTCTTAGCGTTTGCTGCGTGATGTCGTAGGCCCGCTCGCTTCCTTTTTTAAGCATCGCCATCAGCATACCTTTATCCTGAATATAGGTTGCCCGACGCTCACGCATTGGCGCGATGAGTTCTTGAAGGCACATCTCCAGCTCATTTTTACATGCCCGATCACCCAATCCTCCTTGCCGATAATGCGCTTTCATTTCTGCGACTTTGGCCTTGTCCGGATGAAAAGCATCCAGATAGGTGAACACAACATTGCCCTCAATTTGCCCCGGATCGGACACTTTTAGGTGGTTAGGATCTGTGTACATTGCGCCGACGGCGCGATGGATAGTCTCTTCACTTGCCGACAGGAGCAGCGTATTGCCAAGTGATTTCGACATCTTGGCGTTGCCGTCAATACCCGGAAGACGGCTGGTTTCGCTTAACATAGCTTTACAATGATGCAAAACGGGGGCCGGTAACAGGCTATTCATCTTGTGTACGATTTCATTAGTTTGCTCGATCATCGGCAACTGATCGTCGCCGACGGGTACCAGGCTGGCTTTGAACGCCGTAATATCTGCTGCCTGGCTGATCGGGTAAACCAGGAAACCGACCGGCAGCGAACGGGCGAAACCTTTTTGCGCAATTTCATTTTTGACCGTTGGGTTACGCTCGACGCGAGCCACGGTAACGATATTCATATACAGTGCAGTGAGTTCGGCAAGGGCAGGCAGTGCCGATTGTAAACAAAGGGTGGTGAGTGAGGGATCAATACCTGCAGCGAGATAATCGGCCAACACTTCGGGTATGTTATTTTGGATCTTTTGTGGATTACTGCCGTTATCGGTCAGACCTTGCAGGTCTGCTACCAGAACAAACTGCTGATAATCGTGTTGCAGTATCGCGCGTTGGCGCAGGGAACCTACATAGTGGCCGAGATGCAGCGGCCCAGTAGGGCGGTCGCCGGTCAGGATGATGGATTTGTTGTTCATAGAAGACTCCTTAAGTATAAAACCGAAAGGGGTCTCAAAATGCAAATAACCGCCTTTCGGCGGTTATTTAAAAATGGATAAACACATTCTGACCGCCTTTAAGAAGGCAGCCACCAACGCTTGTGGTTAAAACCGTTGCAATCGTGTTTTATATTCATCTGATCAACATATCACTGCCAGGCGCTGAGGTAAAGTAATGCTCTGCCCGGTCGGGGTGGGCAACGTCATTTTGGCTTTACGGGTAGGGCATCCATTGTTATGTTTGGAAATCCCTTTGTAATCATGGCGATAACTTTCGACAAGGAAGTACAATGCATAAAGACGTTCCTGTGAAACTCGATCTAGCAGCATTGCAAAGTAGTGGACCATTGCTGTGGGAGAAAAAGCTGCGTCCAGGTGACGTTTTGTTAGTTTGTGGAAACAGTCCATTCAGTTCACTAATTGTGAAAGCGAGCGGCGGACCATACTCTCATGCCGCTATCTGGATTCATGGTGGTGATTCAGGCATTGAAAGTCTATATCTTGCCGAATCGGATACATCGGGTGTTGGATTTACTTTTTTATTGCCAATGCGTCTGTATCTCGGGGGGCAGCCCACTGCAGAAAAGGTTATTTGCATCCCCGAAAATCCGAGAGAATGGATTTTATTGCGCCATCCTGAATGCGAAAACATTGATCTCTCCAGGATGATTCAGGCTTCGAAAGACCTACAAGAAAATGATTTTTATAAAAGCTACTCTGCTGTACCAAGACTTCTTGAGGCCATAACGCTACCAGATTTTCCACATTTACTGGCAAAACATGTTGCGCAAGCAATCGAGTCCTGCCGTTTTGATAAAGGAACGCGGGGCGCATTTTGTTCTGAGCTTGTCGCTACATTTTTTTCCAGACTCGGTCTGGAACTGTTTACCGATGGACGTGATCCGCAGACCGTTTCGCCAAATGATTTTTTATTGCCAGAATGCCGATTAACCGTGGTTACGGATGCGTTTGTCGATGCTGGTAGTCTGCTGCCGGGAACCTATGGCTACGGAACGCCTTATCAAAAACGGAGTAAAGATCCTTTTTTGCGTACGATGATAAGCAATCGCGACGTCTACGATAAAATCGCCGCAAGTATGAAGGGTGCAGAGAGCGCTCAGCAAGAAGCAAGTGCTTGGATTATTGCACAGCACATTAAGAATGCCAGTGCTATGGAGCACCAGTTTGCTGAGCAGATTGCGCTGGCAGAACGGTGGCATGAGAATGAACACGTCGAGAAATTACAGCATTATGCGATAATGTTTAAATATAGCCACCGCTTACTACAAAATTTATATGAACTTAATCATCACTATTGGTTCGGAGATAATCCCCTTATCGATATTGCTGCCTGGAATCAGGCGAGTGCAACGCTTCAATTTAGCGCCAGCCAGATGCTATATTGTGCCCAGCGTGCACTAATTAGAAACACGGCACTTTCAGGTCTGCGCAGAATAAGAAGCATACACAAAGTTTCACCGCCTGGCCGAATAAAGTTAGTTAAATTTAGACGCTTACGTGCTAATAATTTGAAACTTTGGTGCCAGTATAAAAAAGACAGTTACGCCAGTCTTGACTCCTGTATAAAATTCTCTTCTGCAGGTGTGCCAGGTGAGCAGGCAACTGCCTATATTCAGGATGTAATCCAGAAAACTCACCAGTCACTTATCGATGAATATACTCATTAATGGGGATACTTCCTCGGGTGAGATATTTCAGGAAGTACCCGACTGGGCTTGCGCACCGCTTTTTAGCTCGTTTCCAGCATACCAAAGCTCACTATTCGCGAACGCCCCAGCTCTTTTGCACGATACAGCGCGACATCCGCGGCACGTAACAGGTTATCGCTCTGGGCGTGCTGCGGGTAGCTGGCGACACCAATAGAAACATCAACGTGACCGATATCAGAGACGCCAAAGCTGAGCGTCAACTCGCGTACGCCGTTATAAATGTCCGTCGCAAAGCGATTGGCCGCTTCTTCATCCATACCGGCAAGTAGAACCAAAAACTCTTCACCACCGTAGCGGAAGGCCATTCCGTGGTCGTGAACAACGCGCTGAATAATGGCAGCGATACTTTTTATCACACCATCACCTGCCTCATGACCAAAACGGTCGTTGATGCTTTTGAAGTGATCAATATCGATCATCAGGCAACTGATCGGTTCCTGGTTGTGGACAGCCTGACTCATCTGGGTGCGCAGAGTGTCTTCAAGGTGATGGCGATTGCGCAGGCCGGTCAGTGGGTCATAAAGCGCTTTTTCCAGTAGTGCATCGCGCAGACGTTGGTTGGCCAATGCCAGTCCAAGTGCCTCGGCCAGCAGCTCCAGATAAGCACGGGAAGGGGCAGAATTGTCGCTGAGATTCTGGAATGAGAGCAAGCCGATGGCTTCACCCTGGGCGATCAACGGTACGCACAGGGTATGATCCTGACAGGACTCAGGCAGGTGGTAGCAGGCGATATCCGGCTCGCCCTGCACGGGAGGATGACTTTGCCCACGGCGCACAGCCCAGCATTCATCCGGATGGAAAGAGTCTGCTTTGCCTTGCGGAGAGAGCCACTCGGCGGCACAGCGCATGTGCCAGGCCTCCCGGTCAAGAATGTAGAGCCGCCCGGCAACGCCTGGGGCAATGTTCGGGGCAAAAAGCTGTGCGACATTGATAACATCGGCAAAGTTTTCGCAGCCCTGTAAACGCTGGGTCATACGAGCCAATAGTTCGCGGATCGCCCAGTCGGCATCCCGCTCTTTCTCCAGCCGCTGCCGCGCAAGGCCGTTCTCGCGAAAAATGCGAATGGCTTGCGCCATGTCGCCAATCTCATCAATCTGATTAAAGTTAGGCGTCTCTACGGCGTAATCCTGCGAGGCGAGGCGGTGAACTACGTCGCTTAGACGCACAACCGGACGCAGTACGCGACGTTTCAAAATAAAGCCGAGGACAAACAAAAACAGCAGCGCGGTTAATCCGACCATAACTTCAGAGAGCGTACGCAGTATGCGGGATGTCCTGGTGGCATCTTCAATGCTGTTACGTACACGGTTATCGAGCAACTGCCGGAAATGATCTATCCGCACCTGCGCCCGTTCCAGCTCCTGTTCATAGGCTTTGCCGTAGAGCAGCGCGATAGCCTGTGACGTTTCTCCGCGGGCCATACTGGCGAGCGCCGTTGCTTGCTCTTCCTGTAGTGCATCGACAATTTGTAATCCTTCATGCAGCAGCGCCAGTTCTTCACCTGTCGCACCGACGTCTTTTAATTTTGTTAACCGCAGCTCAACCGCTTTTAGCGACGACGCCTTCTGACGATAGGCGTTCAGCGCCTCTGGATCTTTAGCGATCACGTACTCGCGGGCTAAATCGGACAATGACCAGGCATCGAGCTCTACCTCTTCGGTTAGCTGATCAAATTTATACCGCTGCTCTACCACCTGACGTTCAGTATTGTCTGCTCCGGATGCCATCAGCATAACAACACCGGAGGCAATGGTCAGGCAGACCGTCGCACTGTAAGCCCAGTTGGTGATTGTGGCTATTCGCACTTTTTCGTTCCTTCTGCGACGATTAATGAATAAGCATGATTGAAATTATAGGAAACGTATGATTTTGCGTGAAAACAAAAGGCGACCCGAGGCCGCCCCTTGTTATCGTCATGCCATCATAAATCTGGAGGGGTTTTTCCTTCTTCCATGAACGCTTCATCGATACCTTCTACGTTGCCCTCATGGTCACGTCCGGAGAACAGATTCCAACTGGCCAAAAATAGTGCGGCGATCAACGGGCCAATCACAAAACCGTTGATACCGTATATCTCCATCCCACCGAGAGTGGTAATCAATATCAGGTAGTCCGGCATTTTGGTGTCTTTTCCTACCAGTAACGGGCGCAGGATATTGTCCACCAGTCCGACAATAATGACGAAAAATCCGACAATAAACAGCCCTTGCCACAGCTGGTGGGTGGCGAAGAGGAAAATGGCGGCGGGGACCCAGACTATTGCCGAGCCAACCGCGGGCACCAGCGAGAGAAATGCCATTAGTGCGCCCCACAAAATGCTGCCGTCGATGTCGACAATGGCGAAAGCAATGCCGCCAAGCGTGCCCTGTACGACAGCGACAACCGCCGTGCCTTTGACTGTCGCCCGTGTGACACCCACGAATTTGGCAAACAAGTGCTGCTTGGCAAAATCGGACAGCGGTAAGGAATCCAGAATCTGACGCACCAGATACGGTCCATCTTTCAGCAGGAAAAACAGCAGGTACAGCATGATGCCAAAGCTGATGGCGAAGCCAAAGGTTCCTTTACCAATCAGGAAAGCACTGCCTGCGAGGTACTGCCCGCCCTGCAGCGCAATGTCGGAGAGTTTTTTCTGGATCTGCGCGACATCATCCAGATTGTGTTCTGCGAGGAACCCTCTGGCCCAGTCAGGAAGATAAGAAAGAATAGAACTGACCACTTCCGGAAACTGTGTATTGTTTTGCTGCAACTTGGTGTAAACCACATTCAGTTCGATTGCCAACGATGACAGGATCACCATCAGAGGAATAAAAACAATCAAACAGATAATCCCGATAGTGATTAACGATGCCAGACCGTTACGTTGGCCAAGCGCGCTGCGCAGCTTGTTTTTTACCGGATTAAAGATAGTCGTCAGAATTGCAGCCCACAAGATTGCGGAGAAGTAGGGGGACAACACGTCGAAAAACGCCCAGGTCACGAGGGCAAGAATGAAAATGAAGAAACCTTTGGTCAGTCCGTTAAATCGCATTAGTGAATCCTGTAACTGAGAAGCAGTCTCGACTATAGAACTGTTCAGCAGAATTACCAACTGTGGATGTTGAACGATGTAACCAGGTTGTTGATAGGTAATGTGACGCAGGGCTGGCTTGATTCGCCAGCCGGTTGAAAATTCGTTATGATCCACCCCCACTTTTTAGTCTGGTTGTCTGATGTCTACGATTCTCGACTCCTTTGTTGCTCCGCCGTGCCATGATGAAATAGAGATCCTTTACCAGGATGAACATCTGCTGCTTATTAATAAACCCAGTGGGTTGCTGAGTCTGTCGGGGAAAAATCCACAAAATCTCGACTCAGTGCACTATCGCCTGGCACAGATATACCCGGGCTGCACGTTGGTGCACCGGCTTGATTTCGGTACTTCAGGTCTGATGGTCGTTGCACGCAATAAAGCAATCAATGCTGCGCTCTGTCAGCAGTTCAGCCAACGCTCGGTGACTAAGGTGTACAGCGCATTGTTATGTGGACACCTTAAACAGGATGACGGTGTGATTGATGCTGCCATTGCCAAAGATCCTGCACTGTTTCCGTTGATGTCGATTAGTGCAATTAGCGGTAAGCCTGCGCGTTCTCGTTTTCGGGTGATTGAGCGCTTCAATCAACGACTGAAGGATGGAAGGTCACTGCCCCTGACGCGGGTACAACTGATGCCGGAGACCGGACGAACCCATCAGCTACGTCTTCACTGTCAGCATTTGGGTCATCCGATCTGGGGCTGTGATCTTTATGGTGGCCGTGAGTGGCCTGGCACGGAGCAGACGTCACGGCTGATGTTACACGCCAGCGAATTGCGCCTGGTGCATCCCATCAGCAAAGAACAAATCAATATCTGCCATGCCAGCCCATTTTAACCCGGCGGCTATTACGGTGTTATCGTGCTGCACGTTGCAGAATGACGGCAGACGGTTGGCGTTGCAGAAAACGCATCCGCAGCATCATCAACACCGCGGCAGAGGTCAGGCCAATAATAAAGCCCATCCAGAAGCCCGCTGGCCCCATGCGGTCGACGACCAGATCGGTGAGCGCAAGAATATATCCACTTGGCAAACCCAGCACCCAGTACGCCGTGAAGGTGATAAAGAAAATGGAACGCGTATCTTTATAACCACGCAGGATCCCGCTGCCAATAACCTGAATTGAGTCCGAAATCTGGTACACGGCAGCCAGTAACATCAGCTGTGCAGCCAGTGTGACAACTTCAGGATTATTGTTGTAGAGCAGGGCGATGTGCTCGCGCAATGTGACGGTGAAAATGGCGGTCATCATCGCCATACATACGCCGACACCTAAACCTGTTCTGGCAGCGGTCTGTGCATCCAGGGTTGATCCCTGACCCAGGCGGTATCCCACACGAATGGTGACGGCAGCAGCCAAAGACATCGGCAAGACAAACATTAATGAGCTGAAGTTCAGCGCGATTTGGTGTCCGGCGACGTCGACAATCCCCAGAGGGGAGACCAACAGCGCCACCACGGCAAACAGCGTGACTTCAAAAAATAATGCCAGCGCAATGGGCAAACCCAGCTGCACCAGGCGTTTCATCACCACGGTATCAGGTTTCTGGAAGCCACTGACATTACGGATGTCGCGCATTGATCGGGCGCGTTTTACGTAAGAAAGCATGGCGGCAAACATCACCCAATATACCGCGGCCGTTGCCACACCACAGCCTACGCCGCCCAGTTCTGGCATACCTAAATGGCCATAGATGAAAACATAGTTAACCGGAATGTTCACCAGCAGGCCGAGAAAACCCATTACCATTGCCGGTTTGGTCTTGGCCAGACCTTCGCACTGGTTACGGGCAACCTGGAAGAATAAATATCCGGGCGCACCCCAGAGCAGTGCGCGCAGATAGCCAACAGCTTTGTCGGCCAGTGCAGGATCAATGTTATGCATCGAGCGGATAATGTATCCCGCATTCCAAAGCACAATCATAATCAGAACGGATACGCTCCCCGCCAGCCAGAACCCCTGACGTATTTGATGAGCAATACGATCGCGGCGCCCGGAACCGTTAAGTTGCGCAATCACTGGCGTCAGCGCCAGCAACAGACCGTGGCCAAACAAAATTGCGGGTAGCCAGATGGACGTACCAATAGCAACGGCGGCCATGTCCGTCGCGCTGTATCCGCCGGCCATCACGGTATCGACGAATCCCATTGCGGTTTGAGCGATTTGCGCAAGAATCACCGGAATTGCCAGAGCTAATAACTGACGCGCTTCACTTACATACTTTTGCACGTGTACACCACTATATTGTTGTTATTTGAGAGACTAAAAAAGCCGCCTTATATGGCAGCAAGGAGAAAATGCAGGGGAAATTTCAGTCTATTGTAGCGAGGAATCCGTATTTCTCCAGTGAAAAAATAGGTGGGAGTGGCGCATTGCTGGCAACCTGATTTTCCACCTGCTATTGTGCACAGCAGAGATGTCTTAATTGAGTTCAGGAGTTACAGGTATGTTTACGGGTATTGTGCAGGGCACCGCGAAACTGGTGTCGATTGATGAAAAACCGAATTTTCGCACACATGTAGTGGAGTTACCTGAATACATGTTGGATGGGCTGGAGACAGGCGCATCGGTGGCACACAACGGCTGTTGTCTGACAGTGACCGAAATTAACGGTAACCAGATAAGCTTCGATCTGATGAAAGAGACGCTGCGAATCACCAATCTGGGGGACCTGAAAGTCGGGGACCTGGTCAACGTTGAACGTGCGGCAAAATTCAGCGATGAGATCGGCGGACATCTGATGTCGGGCCATATTATGACTACCGCTGAAGTATCTAAAATTCTGACCTCTGAAAATAATCGTCAGGTGTGGTTTAAAGTTCAGGATCCGTCGCTGATGAAATACATCCTGTACAAAGGATTTATCGGTATTGACGGTATTAGCCTGACGGTAGGTGAGGTAACACCGACACGTTTTTGCGTGCATTTGATTCCGGAAACTCTGGAACGTACAACGCTGGGCAAGAAAAAACTGGGTGCACGAGTCAATATCGAAATTGACCCGCAAACACAGGCCGTTGTTGATACGGTTGAACGTGTACTGGCCGCGCGTGAAAGCGCGATGAGTAACGTGACTGGCGAAGCGGGCGTTTAAGTCGAAATAAAAAGCCCCCGCGAGTTCGGGGGCGATGCTGTCTAACGGGGAACGCGGAGCCCGTGTTCAACGCCACGAGAGAACACAACCTGCCACAGCTGAATGTCGCGCGCGCGAAATGCGCCAGCACACGCATTCAGGTAATAACTGAACATCCTTTTAAAACGCTCACTATAGTTGTCGGCAATTTCTGGCCAGGCGGTCATGAAACGCTCATGCCAGGCCATCAGAGTGGTATCGTAATCCGCACCAAAGTTATGCCAGTCTTCCATCACGAAATGTGGCTCGCTGGCGTTAGCAATCTGGCGAACTGACGGTAAACAGCCGTTCGGGAAGATGTATTTATTGATCCACGGATCAACATTATTGTCGGTTTTTTTAGAGCCGATGGTATGCAGCAAAAAAAGACCATCTTGCTTTAAATTACGGTCAACAACGTCAAAATAGGTGTTGTAGTTTTTCGGTCCCACATGCTCAAACATACCGACGGAAACGATACGGTCAAACCGGTCATTCAGGTCACGGTAGTCCTGCAGCAAAATCGTGACATCCAGCCCTTCACAGCGCGTCTGCGCCATTTTTTGCTGTTCTGCTGAAATCGTCACGCCAGTCACGCTTACCCCGTATTGTGACGCCATGAACTGGGACAAGCCTCCCCAGCCGCAGCCAATATCGAGTACGCGCATACCTGGTTTCAATTGCAATTTCTCGGCAATCATTTTTAGCTTCGCCTGCTGGGCAGATTCCAGGGTATCGGCATCTTTCCAGTAGGCGCAGGAATATTGCATGTAGGGATCAAGCATGCGGGTAAAGAGATCGTTGCCAAGATCGTAGTGTTCTTTGCCAACGATCCAGGCACGTTTTTTGGTTTGTAAATTAAACAGACGGGCCGTTGCGATACGTAGCGTATCTCTGAAGTGGCGGGGCAGTTGGCTTTCAAGACCTGCACGCAGGACTTTGCTAAAAAACATATCCAGCCGATCGCATTCCCACCAGCCGTCCATATAACTTTCACCTAACCCCAACGATCCTTCCTGCAACACGCGTTTGAAAAAGTCGGGGTTTTTAACGCGAATATCTGCCGGTGCCGGGCCATTAATGGTAATGCCTGCACGGCTCAATAACTCATTGGTGATTCGGTACCAGTCATCATCCGGTACGCTGACGTCTTCTATACATGATGAACTCATAGCTTCTCCATCACTGGTCGGTGATCAGAACCTTAAAACAGCGTAGACGCTTTTTTGGGCTTTGTGAGAAATCTCACGGAATTAATCCGCGAATCTATAATCCGACGTAGAACAGAGGAAGGGAGGAACCCTTGCCGAAAAGGCCATCCATGGAAAAACGGGAACCTGCTTGTTCCCGTTACTCTATAAATCTTATCGTTTTATTAACAACCGAAAATCAGTATAGGCCTGAATTTTTGGCTATTCAACCGATAATTGTTAGCGGGCTAACTAAATGCCCGCAACAATGATTAATGTGACTCACCGTGGGCAATTTGCGCGCTCTCATCCGGCAAGGATGTGTTGTCAGTCTGTGACTGCATTTTGTAGCCTAGCGCGGCCAGCAGCACTGTCGTCAGCATAACGCTGGTGGTGGTGAGCAGCGGCGTGCTGATTAGCCACGAAACGACCAGGCTTGCCAGAAAGCATAGTCCCAGTTGCAGCGTGTTCTGCAGCGCAGCGGCACGCCCTGTTGCCTGAGGGAATGGACGCAGCGCCTGGGCGACAACGATAGGGTAGATTGCCCCGTTTGCAATGGCCATCACGCAGAATGGGATCAGGATTTCAGCCAACGCAACGTGGTGAATAAAGCCAGTAGCCCAGGTGGCGATAACGCTAATGGCATACAGGATAAGTAACCACGGCAGAAGCTGGCGACCCTGCCATTTTTGCAGTGCCG
Source organism: Citrobacter sp. Awk 2 (assembly GCF_028069815.1). NCBI lineage: Bacteria > Pseudomonadati > Pseudomonadota > Gammaproteobacteria > Enterobacterales > Enterobacteriaceae > Citrobacter > Citrobacter sp. Awk 2. The sequence goes on along the minus strand of NZ_JANEWL010000014.1, from coordinate 47,661 downwards.
CACGGCAGCCGTAACCACCGATCAAAAATGCAATAGTTTGCGGGACATAGCTCAGACCAATCACAGCCGGGCTATAGCCCATTTCACTAAGGATAAACGGTGAACCCGTCAGCCATGCGAAGAAGCTCGCGGAACATGCTGCGTAAATCAGTACATTTCCACGGTATGTTTTGGAGCGCAGCAACGTCGCGAACGTCAGTTTATCCTGGCTATCATCGCGCGCTTTTGCCGTTGGTTTTAAGCGCAGGGCCGGCAACATCAGGATCAGGGTAATCGCAAAAAGGGTGGCAAAAATGGCCTGCCAGGAAAAGTGTACCAGGATCCAACTGCCTAATAACGGTGCAAGTGCAGGAGACAATCCGACCAGCGGCATAATGGTGGCAAAGATGCGGTTTACTTTTTGTGAAGGATAATAATCGGTAACCAGCGCCTGCCAGATAACCGAAGCCGCACAGACACCAACGGCCTGAATAAAGCGCAGCACCAGTAAGCCGGTGGCGTTTTCTACCCACAACATACCCAGGCTGCCCAGCGCGAAGATGGATAAGCCCAGCATCAAAATCGGTTTACGACCATAGTGGTCGGAGAGTGGCCCCCACAAAAGTTGTGCAACGGCAAAACCCGCTAAGAACAAACTAAGGCTGGCACTCACGGCAGAAGCGGGTGTCTGTAAATCGGACTGAATAGCAGCAAAGGCGGGCAAATACATATCCGTTGCCAGAAAACCTAGCACGCTAAGACCTGCCAGCCAGACTAAAAACCCTTTTCCTGGTTGCATTATCGTTTCTCTTTTTAGCAATAGAACATTGCCGCTGAGTGTAGTGAGTGTAATTCTCGCTGTGAAACGCTAATATTTGCTTACTGATTTCAAATTTTTTGCAGGCAGAGCATGTGGTCGGAATATTCACTTGAGGTGGTTGATGCAGTGGCGCGTAACGGTAGCTTTAGTTCCGCTGCTCAGGAGTTGCACCGCGTACCTTCGGCGGTAAGCTACACGGTGCGCCAACTGGAAGAGTGGCTGGCTGTGCCTCTTTTTGAACGCCGTCATCGGGACGTGGAATTAACGCCTGCTGGCGCGTGGTTTTTAAAAGAAGGTCGGTCTGTTATCAAAAAAATGCAGATCACCCGTCAGCAATGTCAACAAATCGCCAATGGCTGGCGAGGACAGCTGGCGATTGCGGTAGATAATATTGTGCGTCCAGAACGGACCCGACAGATGATTGTGGATTTCTACCGCCATTTCGATGATGTGGAACTTCTGGTCTTTCAGGAGGTGTTTAATGGCGTTTGGGACGCGCTGTCGGATGGTCGCGTGGAGTTAGCTATCGGAGCAACGCAGGCCATTCCGGTAGGGGGACGCTATACGTTCCGGGATATGGGAATGCTGAGCTGGAGTTGCGTGGTAGCCAGTCATCATCCGTTGGCGGCAATGCCGGGACCGCTCAGTGACGATACGTTGCGCAACTGGCCATCGCTGGTACGCGAAGACACGTCCCGCACACTGCCGAAACGTATTACATGGTTACTGGACAACCAAAAACGCGTTGTGGTTCCTGACTGGGAATCCTCGGCCACCTGCTTGTCAGCCGGACTCTGTGTCGGGATGGTACCGACGCATTTTGCAAAACCGTGGATCGATAGCGGAAAATGGGTGGCGTTACAGCTGGAAAATCCGTTCCCGGATGCCGCTTGTTGCCTGACCTGGCAGCAGAACGATACGTCGCCTGCACTGAGCTGGTTACTGGACTACCTGGGGGATAGTGAGACGCTGAATAAAGAGTGGCTGCGGGAACCGGATGAGGCTCCCGCACAACTGACTTAACGACGATAATCGCGGAATGGACCGTCGGCAACGGAACGACGTTCTACCAGGCGTGGGTGCACCTCGATAGACTGCGATTCTTCACGTTTATTCACGATTCGGTCTAACAGCATGTTGAAGGCCGTTTCACCCAGTGAATCTTTTGGCTGATGGATGGTTGTCAGCGCAGGGGTGAAGTAACGGGCGTTGCGCACGTTGTCGTAACCGATAACTGAGATATCCTGCGGCACGCGCAGTCCCATCTCGTCTGCGGCACACAGCGCCCCCATCGCCATAATATCGCCACCACAGAATACGGCGGTTGGGCGATGCGACTGGGAGAGGATTTGCTGCATAGCGCGGTAGCCGGATTCAGGTTCGAAATCACCCTGGACAATCCAGTTTTCGGGAACTTTAATCAGAGCCTCTTCCATCGCTTTCATGAAGCCAGCCAGGCGGCCTGCGCCGGTATTACGCTCCATGGGACCCGGGATCACGCCGATCTCACGATGACCGCGTTCAATCAGATACCGGCCTGCCATGTAACCACCTTCAAAAGCGTTATCAATGACGGTATCGGTAAAGTCGGCTTTTGCCTCGCCCCAGTCCATGACCACCATTGGAATATGGCGATACTCTTCGAGCATGGAAAGCAGTGATTCCGGATACTCTGAACACATTACCAACAGGCCATCTACGCGCTTTTGCGCCATCATAGACAGGTAGGCCTGCTGTTTTTCAAGGCTGTTCCAGGCGTTGCCCAGAATCAGCGTGTAGCCTTTCTGGAAACAATTCTTCTCAACAGCCTCGATAATTTCGGCGAAATAGGCAGCTTCACTGCTGGTTGCCAACAAACCGATCGATTTGGTGTGATTCACCTTCAGGCTACGTGCAACTGCGCTAGGGGAGTAGTGCAGTTCTTTAATCGCTGCCCAGACAGCGTTGCGCGTTTCTTCTGCGACAAAGCGCGTTTTGTTAATTACGTGTGATACGGTTGTAGTGGAAACGTTTGCTCGCTTCGCTACATCTTTAATAGTTGCCATTACATCTCACTCCAGACCATATCCTAAGCTCCTGAGAATACTCCAGGTAAACGTTTGCCTTTACACACCCTCAACGCAACATCAGGGTTGCGGCACGCCGGGAAAACGACACGGAACGTCAGGAAGGGGTCAATGGCCGGTACGCTAATCAAGTAAGCGTGGAATTTTGTCTGATCTTAACGAAAAGGGGAAGAGTTAAAAGCAGTTATCAATATAAATCGTGAGAGATTTTTGCTTTCAAGTGTGTAAAAATGCGCAATATCACTTTTTGTGTGGGAATAAAAAGGAGAAAACTTGATGAGCACCGATCTGAAATTTTCGTTAGTGACGACCATAATTGTTCTGGGCCTGATTGTTGCGGGTGGCCTGACCGCAGCACTGCACTGATTTCCCCCGAGGGAGTTCACTCTCCCTCATCCTTTCTGCTTGTCTTTCCCTTCCTATTTTTTGCAAATAAGCAAAAGTCTTTTGCAGTTTTGTTAACTTTATTAATTTTGCGATCAATGTCATGCTTTTGACTCTTATGATGTGTCGTGCCAAGGCTCGACGTTACGGAGTCGATAGATGAAAATAAATTATCCTTTACTGGCGCTGGCGATAGGTGCGTTTGGCATTGGAACGACCGAATTCTCTCCCATGGGATTGCTACCCGTCATTGCCAAAGGCGTGGATGTTTCCATTCCGGCCGCAGGGATGTTAATCAGCGCGTATGCGGTAGGCGTGATGGTTGGCGCACCGCTGATGACCTTACTGCTGTCCCATCGTGCGCGTCGCAATGCGCTTATCTTCCTGATGGCCATTTTTACATTGGGTAATGTGCTTTCGGCGATATCTCCGGATTACACGACGCTGATGCTGTCGCGCATTTTGACCAGTCTTAACCACGGGGCATTTTTTGGCCTCGGCTCGGTTGTGGCGGCAAGCGTTGTCCCCAAACATAAACAGGCCAGCGCCGTTGCGACTATGTTTATGGGGTTAACGATCGCGAATATTGGCGGTGTTCCCGCGGCAACCTGGCTTGGGGAAACCATCGGCTGGCGTATGTCCTTTATGGCGACGGCGGGACTGGGCGTCATCGCGATGGTCAGTCTGTTCTTCTCGTTACCGAAAGGCGGGGCAGGTGAGCGCCCTGATGTGCGCAAAGAACTGGCTGTATTAATGCGTCCACAAGTGGTGTCAGCTTTACTGACGACCGTTCTGGGGGCCGGAGCGATGTTTACGCTTTATACCTACATCTCACCGGTGCTGCACAGTATTACTCATGCTACGCCGGCGTTTGTCACCGGTATGCTGGTGCTGATTGGCGTTGGGTTCTCTATCGGTAACTATCTGGGCGGTAAACTGGCTGACCGTTCGGTTAACGGTACGCTGAAAGGCTTTTTATTGCTGCTGATGGTTATTATGCTGGCGATACCTTTCCTTGCACGTAATGAGCTGGGTGCGGCCGTGAGTATGGTGGTGTGGGGCGCAGCAACGTTTGCGGTGGTTCCGCCGCTGCAGATGCGTGTGATGCGCGTTGCCAGTGAGGCACCTGGATTGTCATCGTCAGTGAATATTGGCGCGTTTAATCTGGGGAATGCCCTGGGAGCGGCCGCCGGTGGGGCGGTAATTTCCGGAGGGTTGGGCTACAGTTTCGTCCCGGTAATGGGGGCGATTGTGGCGGGACTTGCGTTACTGCTGGTCTTTGTCTCGGCAAGAAAGCAAGCGGAAGAAGTCTGCAACGCAACGAATTAAAAACAAAAACGCAGAAGGGAACCCCTTCTGCGTTGTCATTTTATGCTGCGAAGTTTTTCGCAACAAATTCCCAGTTCACCAGTGCCCAGAAGTGTTCCAGGTAGCCAGGACGGGCATTACGATAATCGATGTAGTAAGCATGTTCCCACACGTCAACGGTCATCAGAGGCGTCGCGTCAGTCGTCAGCGGTGTACCTGCGTTGGAGGTGGATACGATAGCCAGTTTGCCATCCGTTCCTTTTACCAGCCAGGTCCAGCCAGAACCGAAATTCTTGATAGCGGCATCGGTGAATTGTGCTTTGAAGTCTGCAAAGCTGCCAAAGGAGGCGGCAATCGCTTCGGCCAGTTTACCGGTCGGCTCGCCGCCTGCGTTTGGTGCCAGGCAGTTCCAGTAGAACGTGTGGTTCCATACCTGTGCTGCGTTATTGAATACACCACCTTCAGAGCTACGTACGATCTCTTCCAGTGATTTACCTTCAAACGCGGTGCCTTTAATCAGGTTATTCAGATTGGTCACGTAGGTTTGATGGTGTTTGCCATAGTGGTATTCCAGCGTTTCGGCAGAAATGTGCGGTGCCAGAGCATCTTTGGCATACGGTAATGCAGGTAATTCGAACGACATTGCTTCTCTCCTTATTATTTATATTGAGTACACACAATAGCCTCATTGTGAGTAAGGATAGGGTAGCAAATTGAAAGGTTATGCAAAAGAAGAACTTACCCTACAGCATATTCTGTAGGGTAAGTTTTTAGCGAATTGTTTTCGGCGTCATCACACGGCGAGCGCCCACGTAGTGGCGTTGCCAGTAATCTTCGCTCAGAGAGGTTATTTGAATTTCCTGACCGCTGCGTGGAGACTGGATAAATTTACCATTGCCAACATAGACGCCAACGTGGTCGGCGGTACCGCGACCTTGCGTGCGGAAGAAGACCAGATCACCGTTTTTCAGTTCACCACGTTCAATCGGCGCAGCGTCGCGCAGGTGATACATTTCATTGGCGGTACGCGGGATGCGGAACTTCACCAGATCTTTGTATGCGTAATAAACCAGCCCGCTGCAATCAAAACCGGTTCTGGGTGATGTGCCACCCCAACGGTAAGGTTTACCGATTTGGTTCATCAGGGTAGACATAGCGGTTTTGGTTGCTTTCTGTACTTTTACTTTATGTACATCCGCAACGGCTGTTGGTGCAGTCGTCTTCACTTTTACACAACGTGGCTTATGACCTTTGCGCGGGGTACATTTTTCAGTCCAGGTGACGGCAGGGGTTTGTATTGCCGCTGTTTTACTGCGACGGTTTGCTGTTTTCGTCGATTTTGCCGGAGTTGCTGTGCGTTTTTTGGAAGAGGAGGCCGTTTTCGTACTGGTTTTACTGGAGTTTTTTGTCGCCGTTTTCTTGTTGGTTTTTGTTGCTTTTTGGCTGGTTGTTGCGCTTTTCTTTTTATCTACCGTCTTGACGGTGTGGGAAGCGGTAGGCGTCGTCCTGGCCTGCTTGGAAGCATGAGCCATAGGCGTAAAAGGCAGTGTGGTAAAAAGTAAAGCACAGAGCGTGATCGAGATTCGGTTTATCCGCGCCACTGAGCAGTCCTCTGGTAAGGCAGGTCTATCGTGCCTGCGTGTGATTTTCAAAACTTGACGATTCTAATCTATAGAAAGAGGGAAAGTTAATAGCTTTTTTCGTTTAAAACTACGTTTCGTAACCGACCGCAAAAAAAAACAGCAATTCAAGGCGTAATTGGTGAACAGATAATCAAATCCCCAGGCTTTACGCGGATAAATGAGATTGTGAATGCAACTTTTAACGACAGGCGATAAAATAATATCGCGTAATGAAAATGTTATTTTCCGTTACCTGCCTGACCCGCTACAATGTCAGACTACTGCCGTAAAAGAAGTTTAAGGAAGCAAGATAATGAGCACCACTATCGAAAAAATCCAGCGCCAGATCGCTGAAAACCCGATTCTCCTGTACATGAAAGGTTCCCCAAAACTGCCAAGCTGCGGTTTCTCTGCTCAGGCTGTGCAGGCGTTGTCCGCCTGTGGTGAACGTTTTGCTTATGTTGATATTCTGCAGAACCCGGATATTCGCGCCGAGCTGCCGAAATATGCCAACTGGCCGACTTTCCCACAGCTGTGGGTTGATGGTGAACTGGTAGGCGGCTGTGACATTTTAATTGAAATGTACCAGCGTGGTGAGTTGCAGCAGTTGATTAAAGAAACTGCGGCGAAATACAAAACCGAAGAGCCGGACGCTGAGTAACCAGCAAAAATAAAAAAGCGACCTCCGCAGGTCGCTTTTTTTATGCCGCCGTTACGCCTCTTCGGGCACTGGCAGAGGCCAGCCGCCGAGACGTTTCCAGCGGTTAACAATTTCGCAGAACAGAACGGCTGTCCGTTCGGTGTCATACAGCGCCGAGTGCGCCTGAGTCCCATCAAACTCCATTCCTGCAGCAAGGCAGGCTTTTGACAGTACTGTTTGCCCCAACGACAGGCCGCTTAATGCTGCCGTATCAAAGGTGACGAAGGGGTGAAACGGATTACGTTTCAGAGAGGCGCGTTCTGCCGCAGCCATCATAAAACTGTGATCAAATGTCGCATTGTGCGCCACCATGATCGCCCGATTACAGCCGCTATCTTTGATACCCTTGCGCACCATTTTAAAGATGGCATGTAGCGCGTCGTACTCGCTGACGGCACCACGCAGCGGGTTGCTGGGGTCGATGCCGTTAAATGCCAGCGCTTCGGGTTGTAAATTCGCCCCTTCAAACGGTTCAACGTGGAAATGTAACGTCATGTCCGGCATCAGCCAGCCCTGTTCATCCATTTTCAGTGTGATGGCGGCAATTTCAAGCAGCGCATCGGTTTTGGCGTTAAATCCTGCTGTTTCGACGTCAATGACGACAGGATAAAAACCACGAAAACGGTCACACAGACCGGAAAGTTGAGCGTTATCGGACATCTGGGTCTCTTAATACGGGAAAATTGCAGCGCGTATTATGGCAAAATGATGAGTATAAAACTACGGGCACAGACGATCTGCGCCCGAGGAGAGTTTAGTCGCCCAGACCGCGGCCGGCGTCTTTTTCTTCGATCAGCTCAATTTTATAGCCATCTGGATCTTCAACAAACGCGATGACCGTCGTACCGCCTTTTACCGGACCGGCTTCACGCGTCACGTTACCGCCGTTTTGACGAATACGTTCACAGGCCTCTGCCGCGTTATCTACGCTCAGGGCAATGTGGCCATATGCGGTACCCAGTTCATACTTGTCAACGCCCCAGTTATAGGTCAGTTCGATCACGGCTTCGCTGGTTTCAGGGCCGTATCCGACGAATGCCAGAGAGTACTTATATTCAGGGTTTTCGCTGGTACGCAGCAGCTTCATGCCCAACACGTTGGTATAAAACTCGATGGAACGCTGCAGGTCACCCACGCGCAGCATGGTATGAAGTAAACGCATCTTTCTTCCCCTTCAAAAATGGCTAATACATTCAAAATGTTGTTTTAGTATAGCGGCGTTATAACGCCGCTATCAATGAACGATTAGAAATCGATTGGCAATTCTCAGGACCTTACAGGGTAGGGTAATCGGTATAGCCTTCAGCACCGCCGCCGTAAAAACTTTCCGCACGCTGTGGATTGAGCTCGGCTTTACGCTGCAGACGTGCAACCAGATCCGGGTTAGCAATGTAAGCACGACCAAAGGCAACTGCATCGATTAGACCTTTCTCGATCAGTGATTCAGCTTTCTCCGGCGTATAGGCACCCGCACCAATAATCGGACCGTGGAAACGTGCGCGAACTTTCTCGCGAAACGCGTCTGAATACGGTTCGCCACCAGCCCAGTCTGGCTCGGACATATGCAGATAAGCAATGCCGCGCTTGCCCAATTGTTCGATCAGGTACAAAGCATCAGCCTCTTCATTCGGACCGTTGTCGACGTTCTGGAACGAGCCGATAGGGGAAACACGGATACCAATGCGATCAGCACCCCATTCTTTAATACCGGCATCGACAACTTCCAGTACCAGACGGGCGCGGTTTTCAACGCTACCGCCGTATTGATCGGTACGCTGGTTTGAAGTTGGCGACAAGAACTGGTGCAGTAAGTAACCGTGAGCAGAGTGCAGCTCGACCAGGTCAAAACCGGCTTCACGCGCATTGGCAATCGCCTGGCGGAAATCATTCACGATACCCGGGATTTCTTCGGTTTCCAGCGCACGTGGCATTGAGGTATCGGCACGTGTGGCCAGTCCATTTTCATCGCGTAGTGAAGTTCGGGTTCCGGCACTGATGGCGGACGGGGCAACCGGAGCCTGACCGTTTGGCTGCAGGCTGGAGTGGGAGATACGCCCGGTATGCCACAGCTGAACGGCAATATGGCCCTGCTCAGCGTGTACAGCCGCCGTAATCTTTTTCCACGCAGCAATTTGTGCATCACTGTGCAAACCTGGCGCTCCGGCATAACCTTTCGCCTGCGCAGAAATCTGTGTAGCTTCGCTAATGATAAGACCCGCACTGGCGCGTTGACGGTAGTACTCGGCCATCAGCGGAGTAGGGATGTCGCCAGGTTCGATGCTGCGCAAACGCGTAAGTGGGGCCATAAACACACGGTTTGCCGCAGTGATCGCACCCACCTTAAGCGGGGAAAAGAGTTTTTCAGATGACATGTTACACTCCTTAATAGACCGGTCGTCTAGTGATAAATTAAATAAAAACGCCTGTTAAACGACAGGCGCTGCAATGATGGTTTTGACGTGAGCCAGCGCGTTTTCCAGCGGCGTGGCACTACGCGACATTTTGGCCTGCAGGTTGGCACCCAGCCACAGCGCATACAACACCTGCGCCTGCTGCAAAGGTTCGCCAACAAACGACAGACAATGATTCGCCTGACCTTTTTCCAGCGCCTGCGCCAGCAGCGTAATAATGTGCCGGGCGCCTTTGTCCATTGCTGTACGCATATCTTCGGAAAGATCGCACACTTCGGCAGACAATTTCACAGTTAAACAGCCACTGATGATGCCGTGCTGGCTAAACTGGTTCAGAGTTTCCTGATAGTAGGCCAGAATGCGGTCGCGGTAGTTTCCTGCGCCCGTCTCAAAATGCGTAGCCAGTCGCTGATGATAGCTCGCGTAATGGCGCTCCAGCATCGCCACACCGAACGCTTCTTTTGAGCGAAAATAGTGATAAAACGAACCCTTGGGAACCTCCGCGGTTTTCAGTAGCTCGCTCAAACCCATACCGGTGAAACCGCGCTGCATACACAGTCGCTCGCCGGTCGCCAAAAGATGTTCGCGTGTATCGTGTTCAGTTACTTTGTTCATGTCGAGGAGTGTAATAGACCAGTCGGTCTAATGCAATAGCGCTTGCCAGATTTTCAGTTACCGTCTTCAATAGGTATATCAATCTTACAAAAGGAGGGGATGTGGCCGAACAGCTGGAGTTTTTCCCCGTCCAGAGCCCATGCCGCGGTATATGTCAGTCTGACGATCGCGGTTTTTGTCGTGGATGTTTTCGCAGTCGGGATGAGCGTTTTAACTGGCAGAAAATGAGCGATGCCCAAAAGCAGGAGGTGCTGCGACTCTGTCGCCAGCGTCTGATGCGTAAATTACGCGCAAACAAATCCAACCCGCCGGAAGAACCGCAACAACCTTCACTCTTTTAAAAGCGTTATTGCGTATACTCGATGCACATTCACTTATAAGGAAGCTGCTATGGTTCAGCGTATTACTATTGCGCCGCAAGGCCCGGAATTTTCGCGCTTTGTGATGGGGTACTGGCGTCTGATGGACTGGAATATGTCCGCGCGTCAGCTAGTCAGCTTTATTGAGGAACATCTCGATCTGGGTGTCACGACTGTCGATCACGCGGATATTTATGGCGGATACCAGTGTGAGGCGGCGTTTGGCGAGGCAATGAAACTGGCACCGCACCTGCGTGAAAAAATGCAGATTGTTACCAAATGCGGTATTGCCACGACAGCGAAAGAGGAAAACGCGCTGGGTCATTACATCACTGACAGCGCCCATATTATTGCCAGTGCCGAACAGTCGCTGAAGCTGCTGGCAACCGATCGCCTTGATCTGCTGTTGATCCACCGCCCCGATCCGTTAATGGATGCAGATGATGTGGCGGAAGCTTTCAAGACATTACATCATAGCGGTAAGGTGCGCCATTTTGGTGTCTCTAACTTCACGCCAGCACAGTTTTCACTGCTGCAATCACGATTACCCTTTACTCTGGCAACCAATCAGGTCGAAATTTCTCCGGTGCATCAACCTCTCCTGTTGGATGGGACGTTAGATCAGCTGCAACAACTGCGTGTCCGCCCAATGGCCTGGTCTTGCCTGGGCGGTGGGCGTCTGTTCAATGATGACGCCTTCCAGCCGCTGCGCAATGAACTGGCCGTGATAGCAGAAGAACTGAATGCGCAGTCCATAGAGCAGGTGGTGTATGCGTGGATCCTGCGTCTACCGTCGCAGCCGCTGCCGATTATTGGCTCGGGTAAAATCGAACGTGTGCGTGCTGCAATTGAATCAGAGTCATTGAACATGTCTCGCCAGCAGTGGTTCCGTATTCGTAAAGCAGCGCTCGGTTACGACGTGCCTTAATCACGTATTCAGCGTTCCGTCGTTCAAATTTGTGTCACTGGATTACACTTATCAGTCAGACACCTGGATGACGGAGGTTGTATGAAGCGTTTGAGTTTAGCCATCATCACGTTACTGGCCTGTGCTGGTGCACAGGCTGCCAGTGAGAAAGTGGTGATGAATCTGGTGACGTCGCAGGGCGTTGGCCAGGAAATTGGTACTGTCACCATTGCCGAATCCGCAAAAGGGCTGGAGTTTACGCCTGATCTTAAAGCGCTGCCGCCGGGTGAACATGGTTTTCATGTGCATGCTAACGGCAGTTGCCAGCCCGCTATTAAAGAGGGGAAAGCCTCGGCAGCAGAATCGGCTGGCGGTCATTATGACCCGCATAAAACTGGCAAGCATGAAGGTCCGGAAGGTGCAGGCCACATGGGCGACCTGCCTTTACTGGTGGTAAATAACGAAGGGAATGCCACGACGACAGTGACAGCCCCCCGGTTGAAATCACTTGATGAAATAAAAGGTAAGGCGCTGATGATCCACGTTGGTGGCGATAATATGTCCGATCAGCCGAAACCACTTGGCGGCGGAGGGGCACGTTATGCCTGTGGTGTTATCAAGTAATCAGCGACTCAGCGTGCCCGGTGGCGGCGCTTGCTCAAGTTGTGAAAGTGAGCAGTGTAGTCGCCAGATAAGGGCCGATAACTCCTGCGCTGCGGGCTGATGATGATGGGCCAGTGCATCACAGATGCGCTGGAGTTCATTAAGCGTGGCATTCAGCGGACGTTGCTGCACGCCACGTTCACTCATTACATCGCGTAACAGTGAGATACACACATCCCTGACGCGCGCCAGCGGATCTGATCGCGCCTCCCAGACGCGAAGTTGCCATACGACGTGTGAGCAGTTCAGTAACACCACTCCCCAGCGTAGTAACCAACGTCGCGCCAGTGCATCCTGGCTGTTGCTGAGCTGGCTGACATGATGATAGGTCAGCGACTCAAACTCGTTTTCACTGAGTGAAGGATGGCGGCTAAGTTGGTCGACAAAGTTACGCCGTAACGCGCGAATATGGCGGCGGCTTTTTCTCGCATCAGAACCTGGCCGTAGAATAGCAAAAGCCAGCCACGACAGCGCGACGCCGGTGATCTTCGCCGTATTGTCATTCAAAAAACCTGCAAAATCATAGACAGGAGGATTGGTCACCGCGATAAACGATCCCATAAAGACGATCAGCTGTCCCCAAAGGCCCGCCAGTTTCGGCATCTGTAATTTTAACAATTGCATGGTGGCAAGCAGCGGAAAGAGAAACAGAATGAACTGCCAGAGATCGGTAATTTGTACCATCAGACCGAATTTCACCACAAAACTGAACAGCGACAGCAGGACCAGCGTGCGCATCAGCAAAGAGAGTGATTTGAAGGGGGCCGCTACGGCGGAATATAACACGCAACTGATGGCGGCAAGCGTCAGAGCCCCGGAGCCTGACTCCCATTGTGCACCAATGCTCCACGCGCCGATGGACATCAGCGTAATGAAGGTACGCAATCCGCTCCAGAGAGCCTCCGCATTATCGGTATGACGGGCAAGACCCGGCGTACGCTCAATATTGATACGATCGGCCGTGACGCCCTTTTCCAGTAAGCCCAGATAATGACTGCTTTTCAGATAGATGCGGCAAAAATAGCGCAGACGCTGCCAGAAGGCGACGTGCCGATAGTCATGCTGATCGATGGGGCACAGCGGGGCGATAATCCGCGCGACGGCGTAGCTGTCGGTATCAGGTTTGACTAACGCGGTCAGCAACTGCTCGATGACATCCCGGGTATTAGCCGGAGGATTAGGCCAGTTCAGTAGCATTCGCCGCAGACTGGAAATAACGCTGGTCAACCGCAACTGTTGGTGTAACAACGCATTGAGTAAGGTATTTTGACGGCGAAAACGGTAGTGGCTCCAGAACGCCTGAATACGTAGCAGATTCATTGTCAGGATTTGACCGATCACCCCTTCATGGGCGGTGCGGATAGCATCTGTGGTTTCTGGTTGCCAGAGCAAGCTGGCATGCTCCAGCAAACGTGCATGCATATTTTTCAATGCGGTCAGCAGCGTGGTGCCATCGGATGTGCTGGGCAGGATCATCATCATCAAGCCGCCACAGAGGATCCCGACGATGACTTCGCACACGCGTGCCTGGGCGATATCCCACAGCTGCGTTACCTCTGTAATATGCACCATTGGAAACGCAATAATCGCTGCAGTATAGCCTGCCAGTTGAAAAGCGTAGGCCACGTTGTTGGTGAAATGCGCACACGCCCAGGTACAAAAACCGATCCAGACTGACATGCTCAACAGAAACAGCCAGGGTTCATTGAGGGTATGACCGGCTATAATCAATGCGGCCGTTGCACCAAGTAAACTGCCCGCGATACGCCCCAGGCTTTTGCTGATCACGCCACCAACGGTTGGAAAACTGACCACCGCTGCTGATGTCATCGCCCAGTAGGGTTCGTCCAGGTTCAGGTAATAGGCGAAGGTTAACGCCAGACACATCGCGATAGTATTACGCAGCGCGTAACGCCACTGTCCACCCGTGGCTTTAAACCACGGCAGACTGGCCGGTGTCAGGCGGGGTAGTTTCATTTTTGCTGACCGATGGACACGCTACAGGTTGTCCCAGAAACCAGCGTAACATCGTGCGGAAGGGTATTAAATTCGATCCGAACGGGAACCCGCTGCGCCAGACGAACCCACGGAACGTTTGGTTTGATGTCAGGCACCAGACCGGAATTGCTTTCCACACTCTGATCATAAATGGCGCGACCAATACTGGAAACGTGACCCTGTAACTTAATATTGCCGCTGTAGAGCGTGATAAGTGCTGGTGCCCCGTCTTGAATATGGCGTAGCTTGGTTTCTTCGAAATAGCCCATGACATAAAAAGAGTGACTGTCGACCAGGGCAAACAGAGGTTTACCCGTTGAGGCGTAGTCTCCGGTACGGGTTGATAGATTGGTGACCCAGCCTGTGACCGGGGCTTTGACTACCGTTTGCGCCAGTTGCCACTGAGCTTGGCGCAAACTGGCCTGGGCTGCGGCAACGGTCGCCTGCATGGCTTTTACATTGAGCAGTGCGCTGTCCAAATCTTCGGCTGAGATGAAATTTTGCGACAAATTGCGGCGACGTTTGGCTTCATTATTGGCTTTGGTCAGATCGGACTGCGCTTTGGCCAACTGAGCCTGTGCATTCAGCTCAGCAATCTGGAAAGGAGTCTTGTCGATAACAAAAAGAACATCGCCTTTGTTAACCAGTTGATTATCTTTAATGTTGAGTTCACTAATGCTGCCAGAGATCTGCGGAGTGATGCTGACCTGTTCAGCGCGGACTTTTCCGTCACGCGTCCATGGCGATTGCATATAGTAATTCCACATCCACCACCCGGCGAGGACGGCAATAACAGCGACTATAATAGTGGAGAAGTATTTAATGGTTTTAAGCGACATAATCACCACGCAATCAACATGACAAAGGCCAGACACACGCAAAGCGTAAAGAGGGACAGATCCATTAACAGGGGATGCCAGATTTCGCCAGAATAGATCCCGTCGCGTAGCAGGCGATGAACAACTAGCCAGAGGATAAATCCTGCAACAAACGCCTTGAAAATAGGGGGGAAGTAGACAGATGCTCCGATCATTAAATCTTGTAGGGGCAATCCTGTTGCATTAAACATAAACTTCACGGGCAAAATCCTTGGCGAAAAGAGCGTTGCTATAGGTTTAGCAAAAAAAGGGACAATGTGTCTCTGTAAGGCATAATGTCTGAAAAAATGTCAACCGGTAAGCAAATTTGGCAATACATTTGTTTTGGGAATACAAATGCTGCACACTATTCTAAAATCAGCACAATAACTTAGCAAGCTAATTATAAGGAGATGAAATTGGAATCGCCATTAGGTTCTGATCTGGCACGGTTGGTGCGCATTTGGCGTGCTCTGATTGACCATCGCCTGAAACCTCTGGAGTTGACGCAGACGCATTGGGTTACGCTGCACAACATTCATCAGTTGCCACCGGATCAATCACAGATCCAGCTGGCTAAAGCGATTGGTATTGAGCAGCCTTCATTGGTGCGTACGCTCGACCAGTTAGAAGAAAAGGGACTCATTTCACGACAGACTTGCGCCAGCGATCGTCGGGCAAAGAGAATTAAATTAACGGAGAAGGCCGAACCGCTGATTGCTGATATGGAAGCGGTTATCAACAAAACGCGCGGCGAAATTTTGGAAGGGATTTCCGCTGAGGAAATTGATCTGCTGATAAAACTGGTCGCCAGACTGGAACACAATATCATTGAACTGCAGTCGCAGGGCTAAAGCGATCAAAACGACGTGTGGCCAGAGGCTGACCACACGTGAATTCGATTAACGTGGAGACACGGTAACCTGGCTACCATTGTTAGCCATAACAACGCGCTGACCTGCAGAGAATTTGGTCGCACCCTGCTTCTGAACCACCATGATGGTATTACCGTCATCCTTACGAATTTCCAGTTCTACGCCCTGGGTTTTATTCATCGCGCCTTGTACGCCCTGGCCTGCTACGCCGCCGGCAACCGCACCCGCAGCTGTCGCTAATGAACGACCGGTACCGCCGCCTACTGTGTTACCGAGGAACCCACCCAGCACAGCACCACCAATAGCGCCAATCACGTTTGCGTCGTCACCACCCTGGATTTGCACCGGACGAACATGAACAATCGTACCGTAGGTAACGTTCTGAACTTGTTTCGCTTCGGATGCGGTATACACGTCACCTGAAAGGCTATCATTGTTAACGCAGCCCGCTAAAGATACGCCCATTAATGAAACAATCAGCACACGTTTAATCATTTACAAATCTCCTTTGTCACCACGAAACGCTAATAAAGCACTCCTCATGGCTAAATTATATGGCATTTGTGAGTCTAAGGTCACATGTTCTACTGGAACAATATGAAAATCTTAACCGAAATCGGGTTAACCGAGTATAAACGAATCATTCATCACGTTAATGGAATTTAGGGGTTACTGGAAAGATTAACCCACAAAAATCATTAAGGAAGCATGGAATTAGTCGACACTTTATGGTGGAGTGTCAAGGCTAATTTGCTTAAAAGGATGACGTATGAAATCGGGCCGTTTTATCGGAGTGATGTCTGGAACCAGTCTTGATGGTGTGGATGTTGTGCTGGCGGCGATAGATGAAACGATGGTTGCGCAGCAGGCAAGTCTGACATGGCCCATCCCCGTTCATGTAAAACAGGCCATTCTGGATATCTGCCAGGGGCAGCAACTGACGCTTTCCCAATACGGTCAACTGGACACGCAGTTGGGGCGTTTGTTCGCCGATGCGGTCAATGCGTTGCTGCAGCAGGAAAAATTAAAACCGCAGGATATTGTTGCGATCGGCTGTCATGGGCAAACCGTGTGGCATGAACCGACAGGAATTGCGCCGCACACGCTACAAATTGGTGATAACAACCAGATTGTTGCGCGTACCGGGGTAACGGTAGTCGGTGATTTTCGTCGGCGCGATATCGCGTTAGGCGGACAGGGGGCACCGCTGGTTCCTGCTTTTCACCAGGCGTTGCTGGCGCATCCAACGGAGCGCCGGATGGTGTTAAATATTGGTGGTATTGCCAATCTGTCACTGCTCATCCCAAAACAACCGGTTCGGGGATATGACACCGGTCCGGGCAATATGCTGATGGATGCCTGGATTTGGCGGCAATGTGGCCAACCTTATGATAAAGATGCGCAATGGGCCTGTTCGGGTACAGTGATTCTGCCGCTGTTGCAAACGATGCTTAACGACCCGTATTTTTCTGCACCAGCACCAAAGAGTACGGGGCGTGAGTATTTTAATTATGGCTGGATTGAACGCCATCTGGCGCAGTTCCCGGGAATTAGCCCACGAGACGTACAGGCGACGTTGGCTGAATTGACGGCCGTGACGATTTCCGAACAGGTCCTGCTGAGCGGAGGGTGTGAACGGTTGATGGTATGTGGCGGTGGTAGTCGCAATCCACTTCTTATGATGCGTCTGGCGGCGCTGCTGCCGGGTACGGAAGTGACCTCCACCGATGAAGCAGGGATCAGTGGTGATGATATGGAAGCGTTAGCCTTTGCCTGGCTGGCGTGGCGTACACTCGCGGGACTGCCGGGGAACCTGCCTTCTGTGACCGGCGCATCTGAGCCCAGCGTTTTAGGGGCTATTTTTCCCGCCAATCCACGAACTCAGAGTTAACTGAAATTATTCCAGGCGGTATACCGATAAACTAGGGATGTTAGGGAGGGTGTTTTTGCCCTCCGGGACCAGGAAAGTCTTCAGGATATGGCTATGAAAAAACTGTTATTAGTGTGTCTGCCCGTATTGCTTACCGGTTGTAGTGTGTACAACCAATTTGTCGAGCGTATGCAAACGGATACGCTCGAATATCGCTGTGATGAAAAACCGCTTACCGTAAAGTTGAATAATACCCGACAGGTAGCGAGCTTTGTTTATGATAATCAACTATTGAATCTCAAACAGGGCGTGTCGGCATCGGGTGCACGCTACACAGATGGTATCTACGTCTTCTGGTCTAAAGGAGACAATGCGACGGTCTATAAACGAGACAGAATTGTGCTGAATAACTGTCAGTTACAGAACCCGAAGCGTTGAGATTTTCACCTGGGCGGCGCACAATAGCGTCACCCACTGACAATCCGTAGCCCAACATCATGTCTGATAACGACGAATTGCAGCAAATCGCGCATCTGCGCCGTGAATACACGAAAGGCGGTCTTCGCCGCCGCGATCTTCCCGCCGAACCCCTCGCGCTGTTTGAGCGCTGGCTGGGGCAAGCCTGTGATGCCAAACTGGCAGACCCTACCGCGATGGTCGTCGCAACAGTCGATGAACACGGCCAGCCGTACCAGCGAATCGTGTTGCTCAAACATTATGATGACAAAGGGCTGGTGTTTTATACCAACATGGGTAGCCGTAAGGCGCACCAGATCGAGAACAACCCGCGCATCAGCTTGTTATTCCCCTGGCATACGCTGGAACGGCAGGTGATGGTTATCGGTAAGGCCGAACGCTTGTCCACGCTTGAGGTGGTGAAATATTTCCACAGTCGCCCGCGCGATAGCCAGATTGGCGCCTGGGTTTCTAAGCAGTCCAGTCGGATCTCCGCACGTGGAATTCTGGAAAGTAAATTTCTTGAGCTGAAGCAGAAGTTTCAGCAAGGGGAAGTTCCGTTGCCAAGTTTCTGGGGCGGATTTCGCGTGAGCATTGAACAAATGGAGTTCTGGCAGGGTGGCGAAAACCGTCTGCACGACCGTTTTTTATACCAACGTGAAGATGACGCGTGGAAAATTGACCGCCTGGCCCCCTAAAGATGCAAAATTCTTGTTTTAAGCGCTGGTGCTGATGAATCCGGCGCTTTATTCTATGTCTCTTTCGCATCAGGCGAAAAGTCGTGTACCGGCAAAGGTGCAGTCGTTTTATACATGGAGATTTTGATGGCAAGCAGTAACTTGATTAAACAATTGCAAGAGCGGGGGCTGGTGGCCCAGGTGACGGACGAGGAAGCGTTAGCAGAGCGACTGGCGCAAGGCCCGATCGCGCTCTATTGCGGCTTCGATCCTACCGCTGACAGCTTGCATTTGGGGCATCTGGTTCCATTGTTATGCCTGAAACGCTTCCAGCAGGTAGGCCATAAGCCTGTTGCGTTGGTAGGCGGTGCAACGGGTCTGATTGGTGATCCGAGCTTTAAAGCCGCCGAGCGTAAACTGAATACCGAAGATACCGTGCAAGAGTGGGTGGATAAAATCCGCAAACAGGTTGCACCGTTCCTCGATTTCGACTGTGGCGACAACTCGGCGATTGCTGCGAACAACTACGACTGGTTTGGCGGTATGAACGTACTGACTTTCCTGCGTGATATCGGCAAACACTTCTCCGTAAACCAGATGATCAACAAAGAAGCGGTTAAGCAGCGTTTGAACCGTGACGATCAGGGGATCTCCTTTACCGAGTTTTCTTACAACCTGCTGCAAGGTTATGATTTTGCCTGCCTGAATAAACTGCATGGCGTGGCATTGCAAATTGGTGGTTCTGACCAGTGGGGGAACATCACCTCTGGTATCGATCTGACCCGCCGCCTGCATCAGAACCAGGTATTTGGCCTTACGGTTCCGCTGATCACTAAAGCTGACGGTACCAAGTTCGGTAAAACGGAAGGTGGCGCAGTTTGGTTGGATCCGAAGAAAACCAGTCCATACAAGTTCTACCAGTTCTGGATCAACACGGCTGATGCGGACGTATATCGCTTCCTGAAATTCTTCACCTTTATGGACATTGAAGAGATCAATGCGCTGGAAGAAGAAGATAAGAACAGCGGTAAAGCACCGCGTGCCCAGTATGTTCTGGCTGAGCAGGTAACGCGTCTGGTTCACGGCGAAGAAGGTTTAGTGGCGGCGAAACGCATTACCGAAAGCCTGTTCAATGGTAACCTGAGCGATCTGAGCGAAGCGGACTTCGAACAGCTGGCGCAGGATGGTGTACCAATGATCGAAATGGACAAGGGTGCCGACCTGATGCAGGCGCTGGTGGATTCTGAACTGCAGCCTTCGCGCGGTCAGGCGCGTAAGACCATTGCGTCTAATGCGGTCACCATTAATGGTGAGAAACAATCTGACCCGGAATATTTCTTCCAGGACAGTGATATTTTGTTCGGCCGCTACACCTTACTGCGCCGTGGCAAAAAGAACTACTGTCTGATTTGCTGGAAATAAGTAAAAGTCAGCAGGGGCGTGGGAAACTACGCCCCTTTATTTTTTAGGGTTGTGGTAAGTAAAATGAAGAATATCCTCGCCATCCAGTCCCACGTTGTTTTTGGCCATGCCGGCAACAGTGCTGCCGAATTTCCGATGCGTCGTCTTGGCGCGAATGTCTGGCCGCTCAACACCGTTCAGTTTTCTAACCACACGCAGTACGGTAAATGGACCGGCTGTGTTATGCCGCCCAGCCACCTGACTGAAATTGTTCAGGGTATTGCTGATATCGATAAACTTAAGACCTGCGATGCGGTGCTGAGTGGTTATCTGGGATCCGCAGAGCAGGGCGAGCATATTCTGGGTATTGTGCGCAAAGTGAAAGCGGCAAATCCTCAGGCGAAATTCTTTTGCGATCCAGTGATGGGGCATCCTGAAAAAGGCTGCATCGTGGCACCTGGCGTTGCGGAATTTCATGTTCGTCATGCACTTCCGGCCAGCGACATTATCGCGCCAAATCTGATTGAGCTCGAAATTCTGTGCGAGCATGCGGTTAACAATGTTGATGAAGCGGTGATGGCTGCCCGTGAACTGATTGCTCAGGGACCGGAAATTGTGCTGGTTAAGCATCTTGCCCGTGCAGGTATCAGCGCAGATCGTTTTGAGATGCTGTTGGTTACCGCCGATCAGGCGTGGCATATCAGCCGTCCGCTTGTCGATTTTGGCGCACGCCAACCGGTTGGCGTTGGTGATGTCACCAGTGGCTTGCTGTTGGTTAAACTGTTGCAGGGGGCTTCATTGCAGCAGGCGCTGGAGCATGTGACTGCGGCGGTGTACGAAATTATGATCGCCACCAAAGAGATGCAGGAGTATGAACTGCAGGTGGTTGCCGCCCAGGATCGTATCGCGAAACCAGAACACTACTTTAGCGCCACTCAGCTGTAATCAATGTGCAATGGCGCTCACGCTTATCGGGCCTACGTTTTTCTGTAGGCCGGGTAAGCGCAAGCGCTACCCGGTAACAACAATTAATTTAACCCTTCCGCTTTAAGCGCTGCGGCAACTGCCGGACGCTCAGCCATGCGCGTCATATACGCCTCGATATGGCTTAATCCTGCCATATTCAACTTAACTGCATACGCCCAACGTAGCACGGTAAACAGATAGGCATCAGCAATGCTGAAGCGTGCGCCGCAAATCCACGGGTTGTCTTTCAGCGATTCGTTCACATATTGCATTTTTTTCTCAAGCAATGCGCGAACGGTTGGTTTGTACTCCTCTGGCGTATCCGGGCGGAACAGAGGGGTAAAACCTTTATGTAGCTCTGTAGCGATATAGTTAAGCCATTCGATAGTTTTGTAGCGGGAGAGGCTGCTGGTAGGGGCCAGGAGATGACGGTCTGGAACGGTATCTGCCAGATATTGCATGATGGCAACGCCTTCGGTCAGTAGTGTACCGTCATCCAGCAACAGTGCGGGAACTTGTCCTTTCGGGTTTACCGCGAAAAAATCGTCGCCGTTTTCCAGACGTTTCTTCATCAGATCAACACCATCCAGCGTGAAATCTTTACCGCTCTCACGAAGTGTGATGTGGGAAGCAAGAGAACAAGCGCCCGGTTTGTAGAACAGTTTCATCGGTAACTCCTTTTGGCTGAGGTATACCGTATGGTAGTGCTACCTGGAACAAAAAAAAAGCCGCTAACAACAGTTAGCGGCCTGAAATTAAGTTTCCCTGAGAATTACGCTGTTGCGGCCTTAGAGGCTTTCTCACTGACGTCGTCATCTTGCGTCATGCGGTTCAGTTTCGGCGCAGTCAGCAGCATCAGAACGGCGATAACTGCGGTAGCAACACCAATCTGCAGGAACACGCGACCGTAGACTTCAAGGGACATCAACGGGTCGGTCACATTCTCTGGAACTGCCATCATGTTAGCCACGTAACCACCGATGATGTTTGCACCCGCAGTTGTCAGGAACCAGCTACCCATAATGAAGCCCATCAGACGCTGTGGAACCAACTGTGCCACCATCGCCAGACCCAGACCAGAAATCATCAGCTCACCAATACTTTGCAGACCGTAGCAGATGATCAGCCAGTTAACAGAAACGATGCCCGCATCAGTCGCAAATTTCGCACCCAGCGGCAGGATCAGGAATGCGCCTGAGCACAGCACCATACCGATAGCGAACTTGGTAGGCATTGGCAGAGTGTCGCCCATCTTGTTATAGATAGCGGCAAGAATTGGGCTACCGATGATGATCCAGAACGGGTTCAGTGCCTGATACTGTTCTGGTTCGAAAGCAATACCCAGAATAGAGTGTTCAACGTTACGAATCGCGAAGAAGTTCAGGGACGTCGGCATCTGGCTGTACAGCACGAAGAATATAATGGCTTCCAGCATCAGAATAAAGGCGACGATCATCTTACGACGTGCAGCACCCTGCATAGAGAACGCTTCTTTCGCAAAAATAACCACGATACCCATGGCGATAACACCCAGAACCATACGTGCGATGCCCTGGTTGTGCAGCAGCCATGTTGCGATAGCGATAAGCACCACAACACCAACAATGGTCAACAGCAGGTTGCGGAAGTTGATAGGTTCAAAGTCAGGCTTGGAGCCGTACTGTTTAACCCAACGCTGGCAGAATGCGAAGTTAACAACGGTGATCAGCATACCCACGACGCTCAGGGCGAACGCGGTGCTCCAACCGTAACGTGCTGCCAGCCACGGTGTTGCCAGCATAGAGAAGAATGAACCGATGTTGACGGACATGTAGTACATGGTGAATGCACCATCAAGACGCGGGTCATCTTTGGCATAGCAGGTAGAAAGCAGAGAGGATGGGTTTGCTTTAAACAGGCCGTTACCGACCGCGATGGCCGCCATACCCATATAAACGATACCCGCATCGTGACCAGACCATGCAACCAGTGCATAACCAATAGCCAGGACAACGGCACCCAACATAATCACACGCTTTGTGCCCAGAACTTTATCACCTAACCAGCCACCAATAGCAACAAGGCCATATACCAGGGCGCTAAAGGAGGAGAAAAGAGTGATGGAATCCGCTTCTGACATACCCAGTTGCTTCACCAGGTAGACGGCCATAATCCCTTGCAGGCCGTAATAACCAAAACGCTCCCACAGCTCAATTGAGAAAATGAGATAGAACGCTTTTGGTTGTTTGAAGGCGTTTAAACTGACGCTTTCTGTTGGTTTATTGTTTGCAGTAGACACTTTTACCTCTTTTTTTACATCCCATATCAACGGGGGTGTTCTGGTACGTGATGAGTCAAGTTCATCCGTCCGATTGTTATAGTGGGAGGGGAAACGGCAAGTAATGTTCACTATCTTGGCCATTCAGACAAGGGGTTTGTAATAATCTGTTACATATAACTCAGGTGGTGAAATCGTCGGGGCTGAGAAATGTTATCCAGCGTTAAATTTCTTCATTTGAAGAATGGCAGATTTTTACACTGTCAGGATGGGGTTAAAATGGGAATGTGGCGATATGTTCTGCTATTTTGGCTTGAAGGTAGTGATATAGCCCATTATCTGAAAAATAGCCAGTGTAATGTTTTGTATCGAAACGAGCCTGCCAGGTCATCTGATTGTCATTTTAACTGCAAAATAATAAATATTTTACATAATGTTATCAGAGTGATCTTGATCACGGATGGATAGAAATTTCTACTATTAAAAAAACGATTAACCTGCTCAGGTGTTAGTTCACAAGAATATTACATTAGATATGCAGGAAGGTACGGCATCATTGTCGGGAAATGAACGATTGAGAAGTGCATAACTAATCGTTATGGAATAGGGGCCAGCGTTATGGCCCCATACTGTCAGATATCGACTTTCTCTTTGAATTCACAAAGATCTTCAATAATACAGGAACCGCAGCGTGGTTTTCTGGCTATGCAGGTGTAGCGACCATGAAGAATTAACCAGTGGTGACAATCGACTTTAAATTCACTGGGGACGACTTTCAGCAGTTTCTCTTCGACCTGTTCGACGTTTTTACCTGGGGCAAATTGTGTACGATTGCAGACCCGAAAAATATGGGTATCTACGGCAATCGTTGGCCAGCCGAAGGCGGTATTCAATACCACATTGGCCGTTTTACGACCAACGCCTGGCAGCGCTTCCAGTGCCGCCCTGTCTTCTGGTACTTCGCCATTATGCTGTTCCAGCAGGATACGGCAGGTCTTAATCACGTTCTCAGCTTTGCTGTTGAACAGACCAATCGTCTTGATATACGACTTAACCCCCTCAACACCGAGCTCGAGCATGGCAGCAGGGGTATTGGCGACGGGGTATAGCTTAGCCGTTGCTTTATTGACGCTGACATCGGTGGCTTGCGCGGAAAGCAAGACCGAAATCAGCAGTTCAAACGGTGACGTAAAGTTGAGTTCGGTAGTGGGATGCGGATTGTTGTCACGCAGGCGCGTCAGTATTTCCAGCCGTTTCGTTTTGTTCATTACACATTCCCTGTTTCACCCGTCGGGTCTGCTGCCATAGCGGCCTCAGCACGACGTTTCTTCATCTTTTCATCAATCAGATACTTAACAGCCAGCATCAGCCCAAGGCCAATAAATGCACCCGGCGGTAGCATGGCCAGCAGAAATGGTGTGTCAGTATGGAAGATCTCCACGCGCAGGACTTTGGCCCAATTGCCCAGCAGTCCGTCTGCACCGTCGAACAATGTACCGTTACCTATTATTTCACGCAGCGATCCGAGAACAAACATGGCGCCGGTCGCCCCCATGCCAATAGAAAAACCATCGAGAGCGGATAAAGCGGGGCCCTTTTTCGCGGCAAAGGCTTCAGCACGGCCAACGACAATGCAGTTGGTCACAATCAACGGGATAAAGATACCCAGTGATTGATACAGGCCAAAGGCGTAGGCATTGATAAGCATTTGTACCGCACTCACCACGGAGGCGATGATCATGACATAAATTGGAATACGGATTTCGGGTGGCGTCCAGCGGCGCAACGCTGAAATAGTCAGGTTTGTCAGGGTCAACACCAGCGTAGTCGCCAGCCCCAGACCTAACGCATTGGTTGCGGTAGAGGTAACGGCCAGCAACGGACACATGCCGAGTAACTGTACAAGGGCGGAGTTATTTTTCCAAAGTCCCTGAACAATGACGTCTTTAATTTCGCTCATGGTTACTCTCCACAGGCGCTAAGTTGAGGAAGTTGCGCAGGCAGCGTCTGCGCAAACAGGCCAGCACGTTTCACAGCATTAACCACTGCTCGGGGCGTTATGGTCGCGCCGGTGAACTGATCAAAATCGCCGCCATCTTTTTTCACCGCCCAGTGAGGGTCGTTTTCCGCATTAATCGTTTTGCCGCTAAAGTGGGTGATCCAGTCTGACAGACGTAACTCAATTTTATCACCGAGGCCGGGTGTTTCATGATGTTCCGTCACCCGCGTACCCAGCACAGTACCGTTGAAATCTACACCAACCAGCAGTTGAATTGCACCGGAATAACCATCGGGTGCCGTGGCCTCCAGAATTGCCGCAACCGGACGGTCGTCCTGGCGGGCAATATAGACACGATGTGTACCTTTACCTAATGCCTGCGCATTCACCAGATAGCAACTTTCTGGCAGATTGTTATTGTAGCGATCGCCAGGTAGTACCTGATCAAACAGCGCCTTTTGTTGAAGAGCCGCTTGTTCACCAATGGTAGACTTGGTTAACTGATTAATCGCCGCCGTTAACCCTGTAGAGCCCGCGGCAAACAGTGCCAGAGTGATACCGTGTTTACGAATCGTTTTCAGCATGCGTTGTCCTTAGTGATGTCCGTACACACGAGGACGGGTGTAATAATCAATCAGCGGAACGGTGATATTTGCCAGTAACACGGCAAAGGCCACGCCATCAGGATATCCCCCAAAACTACGAATCAGCCAGACCAACAGGCCCGCAAGCGCGCCAAAAATCAGGCGACCACGGTTGGTTGTTGATGCCGTAACGGGATCGGTAAGAATAAAGAATGCGCCCAGCATGGTAGCACCGGAAAGCAGATGCAACTGCGGTGATGCCAGCGACGCCGGAGAGAAAAACCAGCCTAACGTTGAACAAACGGCAAGTGACAGCAGAAAACTAACCGGGATATGCCAACGAATTGCTTTTTGCCATAACAAAACGATGCCGCCAGCCAGCCAGGCAAGGTTAACCCACTGCCAGCCTGCGCCCGCGAGCATGCCGCTGTAAATCGGATACTGCATCACCTGCTCAACAGTATGTCCCGCGTGCAGGGAGGTCTTAAAGGTGTCCAGCGGTGTTGCCTGACTGATACCGTCGATCCCTATACGGAGCGTGTTCATATCGCTACCGCCAGCGGTATGTCCGGTAAAGATAACGTTTAAAGCATCAAAAAAGCCGGGCACCGTAGCGGCAATTTCATGCGGTGGCAGCCAGCTTGTCATCTGCACCGGGAATGAGATCAACAGCACGACATAACCAATCATTGCCGGATTAAATGGATTCTGCCCAAGACCGCCATACAGTTGCTTGGCAATGATAACGGCAAAGACGGTACCCAGAATCACCATCCACCACGGAGCCAGGGGGGGGATACTGACGGCAAGCAACAACCCTGTCAGCAGGGCGGAGTTGTCTTTCAGGGTCGCGGCTACGGGCTGTTTACGTAGTTTAAGCACGCCCGCTTCTGCAGCGATGGCACTGACCGATGCCAGCGCTATCTGGAACAATGTACCCCAGCCGAAGAACCACCATTGAGCGGCAATTCCTGGTAATGCAGCAATCAGAACCAGCATCATGATACGCGATGTCTGACGCTGGTTATGGGTATAAGGGGAGCTAGCTATTCTGAATACCATTTATTCCTCGTTTACAACCTGCTGCTGTGCGGCTTTCTTGGCCTGAGCGCGGGCAATAGCGGCTTCGACGGCNGCTTTGCGCGGGTCAACCGGCTCGGCGGGGTCTGTGGTGGCTTGTTGCTCAAGTTTCCGGGCTTTGGCGCGGGCAATAGCAGCTTCGACGGCGGCTTTGCGTGGATCCATATCCGCGCTGCTGTCCTCTTCTTTTGACAGATTTTCACTGCGTGCGGCGCGAGCCTGCGCTTTTCGCGCTTCACGTGCGGCAATCACTGCGCTGTTATCAGGTTTTTCACCCGCCTGGATGACAACCGGCTGCATCGCCTGAGCCTGTTTCTCTTTTACGCGAGCCAGTGCGGCAGCGATGGCATCATGATCTTTCGCTGCAGGTTGTACAGCTGCGCTTTTATGCCGTTCAAGACGTGCCGCTTTTTCACGCTCAAGCCGGGCCTGGCGGGCCTCAAAGCGTGCTTTTGCTTCTGCAGCGCGTTTTTCTTCCTGACTGATGGCGTAAATCTCAGCCTTTTCCTGACGGAAGTACTGTACCAGCGGGATATTGCTTGGGCATACCCATGCACATGCGCCGCATTCAATGCAGTCAGCAATATTATGGGTTGCTGCTTTATCATGTTGCTGGCCTTTACTGAACCAGTAAAGTTGCTGCGGCAGAAGATCGGCAGGGCAGGCATCGGCACAGGCGCTACAGCGAATACAGCCTTTCTCTTCCTGCGGTTCACCCATTTCATTGGCAGAAGGCGCAAGAAGGCAGTTGCTGATCTTCACGATTGGGACATCCAGCCAGGGCAGGGTAAAGCCCATTAGCGGACCGCCCATGATCACCATCTGGTCAGCAGAAGGACAGAAACCTGCATCGTTGAGCAGATGACGAACAGGTGTACCCAATCGCGCCCAAACATTGCCTGGGCGACTGACTGCTTCGCCCGTTAGCGTGACCACTCGCTCTGTGATTGGCTCGCCGTCAATAACGGCCCGCTTGACAGCATAGGCAGTCCCAACGTTTTGCATCAGCACCCCGATATCGGAGGAACGTCCACCGTGAGGAACCTGTTTACCGGTCAGAATTTGCGTCAGTTGCTTGGCGCCGCCTGACGGGTATTTAGTGGGGATGACACGTAAGCTGATATCGTGAGAATCAGCCAACACAGCGCGCAGCATGGAGATGGCCTGCGGTTTGTTATCTTCAATACCCAGCAGAACTTCACGCGGTTGAAGAATATGAGCAAGTATGCGGATACCTTCGACTACCTGAGCCGCACAATCTTGCATTAAGCGGTCATCGGCGGTGATGTAGGGTTCACATTCAGCGGCGTTGATGATCAGTGTTTCAATTTTATCACCGCCACCTTGCAGTTTGACGCCAGTTGGAAAACCTGCGCCGCCGAGTCCGGCAACACCGAATTGGTGAATACGGGCTATGAGCTCCTCGCGGCTGTGGGCACGATAATTTGCCCAGCCGTCACGCTCAATCCAGCGATCCTCACCGTCCGCATCAATGATGACGCTAAGTTCAGCTAAAGCCGAAGGATGCGCGGTGGAGTGCGGGGCAATGGCAACAACGGTGCCGGAGGTTGGGGCGTGCACGGGCAGCATTCCGCCGCGCCCACGGGTCAGCGCCTGACCACGCAGCACGGTGTCGCCCACATTGACACACAGTTCACCTTCAGCGCCAATATGCTGCTTCAACGGAATAATAAAGCGCGGAGCCAGCGGAACCTGCCGCAGCGGTGTCCCGTTAGACTGGGTCTTCATTTCTGGTGGGTGAATGCCGCCATCAAAGTCCCAGATTTTATTTTTTCTGAATGCGGAGAATAACTTAAGCATGTTGTTCCACAGGAATGATGCGCACAGGAATAGTGTTTAAATCCCACTTCCAGCTGTCAGGTGTTTCGGCGACCGGGCGTAATTCGATACATTGGGTCGGACACGGATCAACGCACAAATTGCATCCGGTGCACAGATCGCTCATCACCGTGTGCATGGCGCGAGTCGCGCCCACGATGGCATCGACCGGGCAGGCCTGAATACATTTTGTGCAGCCGATACAGTTATTTTCATCAATGACCGCCAGCATACGGACGGGGGTAGCATCCTGCTCATCACCATCAATAGGTTGCGGATCGACGTTCAGTAGGGCCGCAATTTTTAGCATCACCGCTTCGCCACCAGGGGCGCAGCGGTTGATTTTTTCACCCTGGCAACCAATCGCTTCAGCATAAGGACGGCAGCCCGGGTAACCGCACTGTCCACACTGGCTTTGCGGGAGAATTTCATCAATTTTCTCCACGACCGGATCATCCTCGACGGCAAATCGACGAGAGGCATAACCCAAAATAGCGCCGAACGCCAGACCCAGCAGACTTACTGCGGCAACGGCAATCCAGATAGCATTCATTACAACTTCACCAAACCACTAAAGCCCATAAAGGCCAAAGACATTAAACCAGCGGTAATCAGCGCAATCGCATTACCGCGGAACGGGGCAGGAACGTCTGCCACGGCGAGGCGTTCGCGAATTGCGGCGAACAGAACCATCACCAGTGAGAAGCCGACGGCGGCGGAAAAACCGTACAGCGCCGACTGTAAAAAATTATGCCCAAGGTTGATGTTCAGCAACGCCACACCCAAAACCGCGCAGTTAGTGGTGATCAGCGGTAAGAAGATCCCCAGCAGGCGATACAGCGCAGGGCTGGTTTTGCGTACAACCATCTCGGTAAATTGCACTACCACGGCGATGACCAGAATAAACGCCAGCGTGCGCAGGTAGATGAGATCGAGAGGGATAAGGATCCAGGTGTCAATCAGCCATGCGCAAATGGATGCCAGCGTCATTACAAAGGTCGTGGCGAGGCCCATACCCATTGCGGTTTCCAGTTTTTTGGAAACGCCCATAAAGGGGCATAAGCCCAGAAACTTGACCAGTACAAAGTTATTGACCAGTACAGTTCCGACAAACAGCAGCAGGTAATCAGTCATTTTTCGGCCTGAAATAAAAAAGCCGCCTATTATCTGACAATCTACAACAGGCGACAACAGGTTAACTGTAGGGTTATTACGGGTTCACAAACGTTGTCTTAACGCGTTGCGAGCGTTTGAAATAGGGTACCAGCAGCGCAGCCGCCAACAATGGGAACAGCAGTTGACGCACGGCAAACGCATCCGGAACAGGAGAGAATGCAAACGCTTTAATCGCCAGCAATACCGAGATCAGCAGCCATATAATATAGTGTTTTGGCACACAGGCTCTGCGTTTGAAAAATGCGATGGTCAGCCACAGCGTGTAGTACCACATGGCAATAGCCGTAATAAAGGAGACGCCCCATAGCAGCAAATTCGTCGTACTTTGCTCGCTCAGCGTGTGGAATGTCTGCGGTGTGGCCAACGCAGTGACATACAGCAGTAACGCCAGCGAAGCACTTAACAACGCGACTAACAGCCAGGCCAATGGCCCAAGTAGCCAGCCTCCGATACGTTGTGCCGGTGTTGTAGTCATTTCATCTCCAGGTTTACGCGCGCGAACAGACGTGCCGTTCATTTTGGGGCAATTATTATAAAGCTTTTAACGTCAGACGCTACTTTCTTGTTTATTGCACGTAATGCCAGACGGATTTTGGCACCTGACCGACATCGAACAGGCGACCGCCCGAAATGAGCTCGGCACGACGGTGGTCTGCAGCGCGATACATATTGATAATGTCGCTATCGTCAGTAAGTGTGTAGTTAAGATGATCGAACAATTTTTCCAGACTTTCTAGCGAACTGATTTTGCGGAATTTTAATAAGTAATCCTGAACAGTCATAAAAGGCAATCCATATTAATAAAATAATACTAACGGAGTAGTAAATATTAAAAAACAACCAACGTTGTACAGGTAAACGCGAATTTGCACGCAAATGTAAGAAGAGTTTTCAACCCTGTGGGAAACCAGGCGCTATTCGCGCCTGCGGGAAGGGTAACGCGCTTCACGATCGCAGGCAATACGCGCTGGAGCGGGATGCGGCATAATTCGCTTTTTTTTGACAAAAACTGATCTTTTACAGCCCTACCCAGCAACCATCGCGGAGTTAACTGCCAGGCTATAACGGGCTGCGTATATTTATTTTTTCTGTACTGCAGCGACGGGTTCCGGTGGTTGGTAGTTGTCAATATGATTGGCAACACCCAACAGGATCACGGAGACCACGAGAACAATCCAACCTGTTAACTCAATAAGACGATTCATTACTGACGACATTTGCTTTGATTTATCCATAAACACAGGTAGCAAATGTTACTTATCAATAAATAATACAGCAAGAGCATTGGGAACGATTTCGATGACTTTTTCGCGGCAAGTTAACTCTAAGTGGCATATGTTTGACTTAAGTTAAGCAACAGCCTTTGTAGCACAAAGGTTATTAAACTATTGTGGCGCTACTATCTATGGTGTGAAATAGGCCAGATCTGAATTGAGAGGCAAAAACATGAGTGACAACATCCGCGTTGGGCTAATCGGCTACGGTTATGCCAGTAAAACTTTCCATGCCCCCCTGATCGTGGGCACTCCGGGTCTGGAACTGGTTGCGGTGTCCAGTAGTGATGAAACAAAAGTGAAGGCGGACTGGCCTTCAGTGGCAGTTGTTACTGAGCCTAAACACCTGTTTAACGACCCGAGTATTGACCTGATTGTGATCCCTACACCCAATGATACACACTTCCCGCTGGCGAAAGCGGCGCTGGAAGCAGGTAAGCATGTGGTTGTTGATAAGCCTTTCACTGTGACACTGTCACAAGCGCGCGAGCTGGATGCGCTGGCCAGAAGCGTAGGTCGCCTGCTTTCTGTCTTCCATAACCGTCGCTGGGACAGCGATTTTCTGACGCTGAAAGCGTTGCTGGCTGATGGCGCATTGGGTGAGGTGGCTTATTTTGAATCTCATTTCGATCGCTTCCGCCCGCAGGTCCGTGACCGCTGGCGTGAACAGGGTGGCCCGGGGAGTGGTATCTGGTATGACTTAGCGCCGCATCTTTTAGATCAGGCAATTAACCTGTTTGGCTTACCCGTTAGTTTGACGGTCGATCTGGCACAGCTCCGCCCGGGGGCGCAGTCAACAGATTACTTCCATGCCATCCTGACGTATCCGCAGCGACGGGTGATTCTGCACGGAACGATGCTGGCAGCCGCTGAGTCTGCTCGTTATATCGTTCACGGATCGCGTGGCAGCTATGTGAAGTATGGTCTGGACCCACAAGAGGAACGTCTTAAAAATGGTGAACGCCTGCCGCAGGAAGACTGGGGTTACGACATGCGTGATGGTGTACTGACACGTATGGAAGGCGATGAGCAGGTGGAAGAAACCTGGCTAACCGTGCCAGGCAATTATCCGGCGTACTATGCGGGTATCCGCGATGCGCTGAATGGTAACGGCGAGAACCCGGTTCCAGCCAGACAAGCCATCCAAATCATGGAACTGATTGAGCTGGGCATTGAATCGGCGAAACACCGATCGACACTGTGCCTTGCCTGATAATGTCCAGGCATCTTATCCGGCCTACATTGTAACGTAGGCCGGATAAGCGTTAGCGCCATCCGGCAATAAAACCACTACGCTGCGGCGACTTTCTCACGCAGTGCTTGTTTCTCTACATTGCTCAGGAACGCCATTTCCAGACCATTGATTTGCGCCTGGCGAATCTGTTCACGCGTTAATCCTGCAGCCGGGGCGGCTACGGTGTATTCGTGAATAATATCCACGCCCTGAACCGCCGGATCGTCCGTATTCAGACTGGCCAGTACACCGTGCTCAAGGAATGTTTTCAGCGGATGCGTCGTCAGTGAGGCGACGGTACTGGTTTGAATATTCGATGTCAGGCAGGATTCAATACCGATACGCTGCTCGGCGAGAAAATCCATCAGGGCGCGATCTTCGACGGCTTTTACACCGTGGCCAATACGCTCTGCTCCCAGTTCTCTGATAGCTTGCCAGATGCTTTCCGGGCCTGCCGCTTCACCTGCATGAACCGTGATATGCCAACCTGCGTCGCGCGCACGGTTGAAATGGGACAGGAACAAACTGCCCGGGAAACCGAGTTCATCGCCGGCCAAATCCAGCGCTGTGATGTGATCACGGTGCGCTAGCAGTGCATCCAGTTCCTGCAGACAGGCAGCTTCGCCGAAGGTACGGCTCATAATGCCAATTAAACGGGCTTCAACGCCAAAGGTCTTGCAGCCCTCGCGTACGCCGGCAATAACGGCTTCAACCACTCCTGCAACGGGGAGTTGATGCGCCATAGCCATGTAGCCTGGAGAAAAACGTAATTCAACGTAATGCAGACCATTACGTGCGGCATCCTCGATATTTTCAAATGCGACGCGACGACAGGCATCTAGCGATGCCAGCACTTTCACACCCCAGTCAAGCTTTGACAAAAAACTGACCAAATCAGGCTCAGTTGACGTTACCTGCACGTGAGGGATCAGCGTTTCAAGTGTTTGAGCAGGAAGCGTTAAATTAAACTGACGACCAAGATCCAGGATCGTTTGGGCACGGATGTTCCCATCAAGGTGGCGATGGACGTCGGTTAAAGGAAGGGAAGTATCAATCATGGTCGCACTCATGTTTTTAGGTAAAGTGCGCAGTATTATAAGAATAAATCGGGATAAAAATCTATGTTGCGCAATGATTAATTTCATTGCGCAACTTTAGTTAGCGCAGAGAGCGCAGGGCGTTAATTAATCCCTGAACGCCTTTTTCAAGTTTTGAACGGGGGCATCCGGTATTCAGGCGCACAAATCCGAGCCCTTCCTCTCCGTAGGTCGATCCCGGCATGATCGCCACTTTTTGCTGGTGGATAAGCGCATTTTGTAACGCCTGGTCATCAACCTTGAGCGGACGTAAGTCTATCCAGGCCAGATAGGTGGATTGTGGGATCTGCCAGTTAAGTTCAGGGAATGCGATATTAAGTTCATCAGCAACGTAATGCAGGTTGCCGGCAAGATAATCCCGTAAGGCATCCAACCAGTGCTCACCTTGCTGATAGGCGGCAATATGTGCGGTGAGCGCCAGCACCGCAGGAGAGGACAACCCATCGCGTCCCTTTAGCGCACTGAGATAATCGTTGCGGCTACTGGCGTCTTCGATGATCCCATACGCGCCGGTTAATGCCGGGATATTGAAACTCTTGGAGCCGGAGGTGAGTAGCGCCCAGTTGCCGCGTGCGACATTGATCCATGGGATATGCGGTTGGTCTCCCCAAACCATATCCATATGGATTTCATCGGAAATGACGTTGACACCATGTCGCTGGCATAAGTCAGCCATGGTTTCCAGTTCCTCGCGCGTCCACACTTTGCCTGTTGGATTTTGTGGGCTGCACAGCAGAAGAATTTTACTCTCTGGCCGTGAGAGAGCAGCCTCCAGCTTTGCCATGTCGCAATACCAACCGTCGCTCCGCTTTTCCAGACCGACGGGGAGCACTGTGCGCTGGTTGCCTTCAATAGCTTTGTAAAATGCATCGTAAGCTGGTGTATGGACAACGACCGCGTCGCCAGCAGACGACCACTGGCGAATGAGTTCAGAGACCATATAGATAACTGAGGGGCCATATACCAGCGATTGAGGATCGATCCGGGTATTGTGACGAGTGAGAAACCAGTGGCTAATGGCCGCCAGAAATTCGTCATTTTTCCAACGGCTATATCCTAATACGCCATGTGACAGGCGCTGGGTCAGCGCCTCCAGAATGCAAGGGGCCGTTGCAAAATCCATATCAGAGATGGTGAACGGCAGCAGATCGGCAGTGCCGAAACGGTCAGCGACATAATCCCACTGGGTACACCATGTTCCTTGCCTGTTCACAACCTTTGAAAAATCAAACATGTCGTTGTCCTCACGCCTGTACTGTATTCATCAGAACCGCGATTTCGTCTTTCACTGACTGGACCTGCGGGCCAATAACGACCTGAAGGTTATGCTGATTGAGCTGTACCACGCCAATGGCCCGGTTGTCTTTCAGTGCCTGGACATTTACGCGTGACATATCTTTGACCGACAAACGCAAACGGGTAATGCAGTTATCCAGACTAACGATATTCTCCGCGCCACCCAGTGCCGCCAGAATTGCCGGGACATTGTAGCCAGATTTACCGGGTGTGCCTGCCATCACTTTCTCGATATTGCTGGCAACTTCGACATCACGGCCCGGTGTTTTCAGATTAAAGCGGGTGATCGCGAAGCGGAAGATAACGTAGTACACCGCAAACCAGATGGCCGCGGCAACAGGGACCAGGTACCACTTGGTGGACAACCCGTGCAGGATCCCGAACACCACGAAGTCAATCAGGTTACCGTCTGTGTTGCCAATAGTCACACCGAGCACCGCCATCACGGTAAAGCCGAGGCCGGTCAACAAGGCGTGGATCACGTACAGAACCGGGGCAACAAACAAGAACAAGAACTCGAGTGGTTCGGTGGTACCGCCAATGACGCAGGCAATCAGACCAGAAATTAATAACCCTTTAATTTTATGTCGATTCTCAGGACGAGCACAGTGATACATTGCTAATGCAGCACCCGGCAAACCGCCGAGGAATGCCGGCATTTTGCCCTGAGACAGGAAGCGGGTTGCGCTTTCAGAGAAGCCTTGCGTGGTTGGGCAACTCAGCTGCGCCTGGAAAATAGTGAGTGCGCCACTGACGCTATGACCACATACTTCCTGGGTACCGCCCGCTTCAGTAAAGCGAATGAGGGCCACCAGAATATGATGCAGGCCAAAAGGCAGCAGAAGACGTTCACCGGTACCAAACAGCATCGGACCAAATTCACCTGCGCTGTTGATGATATTGCCGAGCCCGGTAATACCCATCGCAAATACAGGCCAGATCAGAGGGATAACTAATCCAACCAGCCCCATGACCAGTGAAGAAATGATGGGGACAAAACGGGTGCCGCCGAAGAAAGCCAATGCGTCCGGCAGACGGATATTGTGGAAGCGCTCATGCAGCATCCAGACAATGATCCCGGCGATGACTGCACCGAGGATCCCGGTGTCGATCGACTGGATCCCCAGGATGTTTTGTATGTTATTGGCTTTCAGAATTGCCGCATCAGTAGTAGGTAAAATCCCTTTCGCCGTCAACCAGAAGTTAACGGCAAGGTTCATGACTGCATAGCCAACAAACCCAGCAAATGCCGCCACACCTTTGTTCTCGCGCGCCAGACCGAGAGGAATAGCAATACAGAACATCACGGGTAAGAAACTAAAGGCGAAAGAGCCGACTTTACTCATCCAGGTAAAAAGAGCCTGAAGTACCGGGTTACCCAATGCGGGGATCAGCGTTAAGACATCATGGCTGCTTAACGAACTGCCGATCCCCAACATGATCCCGCAGAAGGAGAGCAGAGCCACGGGCAACATAAAGGTTTTGCCCAATTGCTGGAAAAATTCCCATAACGTTATTTTTGGTGTGGTTCTCGTCGTCATCTAACGACTCCTCGTGAAAGCTCGGTGACTAATGATGGCGAGAAGATAAAACGTTTTACCTAATTTTAGTGCGGTATAAATCACATTATCGAATGATAATAGGGGGTATAACTATAACCGATTGATAAAACGTTTTATCCGTCACGTTATCAGGGAGTTTTCTGTTTTTATGGCTATAGCCAAAAAAATAACCATCCATGATGTTGCGCTGGCTGCGGGAGTTTCGGTCAGTACAGTCTCATTGGTGCTTAGTGGAAAAGGGCGTATCTCATCCGCAACCGGGGAGCGGGTAAACGCTGCCATTGAGCAGTTGGGGTTCGTACGTAATCGTCAGGCATCGGTACTGCGTGGCGGTCAGAGTGGTGTGGTCGGGCTGATTGTACGCGATCTGTCTGCGCCATTTTATGCGGAACTGACGGCAGGTCTGACGGAAGCATTAGAAGCACAGGGTCGGATGGTCTTTCTTTTACACGGCGGTAAAGACGGTGAGCAATTGGCGCAGCGTTTCGCGATGCTACTCAATCAGGGCGTGGATGGTGTAGTCATTGCGGGTGCTGCTGACAGCAGTGATGCACTTCGACAGCTGGCTGAAGAAAAAGGGATTCCGGTCGTATTTGCCTCCCGAGCCAGTTATCTGGATGACGTCGACACGGTCCGACCCGACAACATGCAGGCAGCGCAATTGTTGGTTGAGCATCTTATTCGGCACGGTCACCAGCGAATCGCGTGGCTGGGAGGACAGAGTTCTTCTTTAACCCGCGCAGAGCGTGTCGGCGGCTATTGTGCGACGCTGCTAAAATATGGTTTACCGTTTCATAGTGATTGGGTTCTGGAGTGTTCATCCAGTCAAAAACAGGCAGCCGAAGCCGTTACTGCACTGTTACGCCGCAACCCGACGATCAGCGCCGTTGTGTGTTACAACGAAACCATCGCTGTTGGCGCCTGGTTTGGTCTGATGAGAGCGGGGCGTCAGAGCGGCGAAATTGGCGTCGATCGCTATTTTGAACAGCAAGTTTCACTGGCTGGATTTGCGGATGTGGCGGAAAACGCGCTGGATGACATTCCCATTATCTGGGCCAGTACCCCGGCACGCGAAATGGGTTACACCTTGGCTGAACGTATACTGCAGCGCATTGGTCATGATGACAGCCATTCCCGCAATCTGACGCTTTCCGCCCGACTGGTCACGCAGAAGTAGCTTGCCGAAAAGCAAAAGCCCGATAAGCAGTATTATCGGGCTTGGTTCAGAGCATCATTACTGTTGTGGAACTGCCGGAGCATCCGGTTCGCCAAGGGTCGGCATACCGAACATACCAACAAACTCATCCAGCGGCATCTTCTGCCCGTTGAGTGTTACCTGGCCATTGGTGTACTGCAGGCTGGAACCGATGGTGTTGTCCTGCATCGTGGTAATGCGGAACATCTGCCCCATCGCTGCCAGACCATTGACCTGCTGTTTAGCCAGACCCGCGGCTTGCTCCTGCTGATAGCCTTCAATTTTGGCTATCTGTGTCATGAACTCAGTCGCCATATCCACAGGAATAGTCAGCTTCGCGTCCAGTGATTTGACAGAACGATCCACTTCCTGAGCCAGCGTTTGTGGCTCTTCTTTGGTCGCGGTTGGATCTTTAAGCAGCAGCGACAGGTTAAACGTCGTTTCGCCTTTCGCATTTTTCCAGCTTAACGGTGCAATGGTGATTACGGGTTCACCCTTCATCAGAATGGGCAGCGCATTAAAGAACGCTTCCGTCACTTTCTGCTGATAAAGCTCTGGGTTTTGGACGACATCAATCTGCGACATCAGTGCCTTGGTTTGGGCACTGTACTGCTGGCTGAACTGATGCAGGGCTTCACCGTCAATCTGACCCACTTTCAGCGTCAGCTTACCGCTACCCAAATCCTGGCCCTGTAAATTAAGGCTGTTCAGGGTGTAATCCAACTGACTGTTCACGGTTTTTCCATCGTTAATCAGATCGGATTTACCATCAATTCCCATGCCTTCCAGCACGGCCAGCTCTTTGCCTTCGACCGATATCGACAGTTTATCGAGAGACAGCTTCTGGTCGCCGATGCGTTCACCAAAACTGGCGACGCTGCTGGACCCTTCGGTTGTCAGGTTATTAAAGGTAACTTGCACCTTCTGGTCGTATTCGTTGACTGCATTAACCTGACCGCTTTGCGCAGCGCCCGTCAAGGAAACCGCGTTACCGTCTTTATCTGCGGTGAACTGGAATTCCCCACCGCTGAAGGCCACTTTTTCGTCGCCTTTCTCGTAGTTCAATGGTTTGAGGGAGAGGTCTGAACGGGTGTCACCACTATAGCTAATTCGGGAGTTGATAACGAAAGGAGACTCGCCTTTGGCTATATCAAACAATGGCTTAGTGACATCGTTATTCACCAGTGTTGTTCTCACCGAAGCCATAGCAGGAATGAGGTTCAATGACTTAAGCTGGGTTAACGGGAAAGGGCCGTGATCCACCGTTTCATCCAGAACGATAGTTTGGCCTGCTTTCAGCCATGCGTTTTCCTGTCCGGCGATGGGTTTCACTACCAGTTGCAGTTGGCTATTGAACACGCCGCGCTGGTAGTTTTGATAACTCAGTTCAATTCCTGCCTCAGGTGAGTAGCGTTTGATCTGATCATTTGCCTGCGTCACCATCTCGGCGAGATGCGTTTCCAGTTTCTTTCCGGTGTACCAGGCGCCGCCCGTCCAGACGATACCCAGCGCAACCACCACACCCGCAGCTACCAGCGATTTTTTCATTTCGATATCCATAAAATAAAACCAGGCGTTTGAAGACGCCTGGAGGAGTGACATGTTTTTAACTCTCTACTAGCTTAGCAAGAGTTGTTAAAAATATCAGTATCTTGCTAGAGCTTGTTGTAAACACGCGCTAAACGGCCGACGCCGCTGACACTTATTGGCGATTCATTCGCACTAATAAATGCCGATTCACCCGGTTTTAGTACCAGACGTTGATCGCCTTTGCTCAGTAGCGCTTCACCTTCTATGCAGAACAAAATTGCCGCGCTGTGCTGGCTAATTACGGCTTCCCCCGCAGACAGTTCATGCAGGGAGAAGGCGAAATCATCAACCGGGATCGGGAAGTCGAGTTCACCACCGGTTTTGACCGGAGTGGTCAACAGTTGGTTCGCCGGTTTTGCGACAAATTTAACGTTGGCCACCAACTCCGGGATATCAATATATTTCGGTGTCAGCCCAGCACGCAGCACGTTATCAGAGTTTGCCATGACCTCAAGTGCCACACCTTGCAGATAGGCGTGCGGCGTTTCCGCGAACAGGAACATCGCTTCGCCAGGATTTAGCTTCACCACATTCAGCAGCAGTGGGGAGAAAAGACCGCTGTCGTTCGGGTAGACATCAGCGATAAGGCGAATAGTCTGCCACGGTTCGCCTTGCTGGTTGTTAAGGGCTGATTTCAGTATTGCCAGTGCATGCGATTTTTCCTGGTCCTGCATATTTAACAGGCTGGCGAAAAGGTAGCTCAGGCGCTCGGCACCGGGTTCCTGTAAAAAGTGAGCAATGGCAGGGTGTGCGCCCGCAACTGGTTGTAACAATGCAACGATGTCAGAGAACTCGCGAAACGCATTCATCGCCAGGAATGGCGTCAGGGCAAAAACCAGCTCTGGTTTGTGGTTCGGATCTTTGTAGTTACGCTCAGCGGCATCCATTGGGATCCCGGCTGCGTTTTCTTTGGCAAATCCTATCTCAGAGTTGTGTTTGTTCGGATGGACCTGAATAGAAAGCGGTTGAGCGGCGCAGAGCACTTTAAACAGGAAGGGCAGTTCGCCAAAGCGTTTTGCTACGGCATCGCCTAACAGTGCGGATTTATCGTGCTCGATAACATCGCGCAGAGCAACGGGTTGGCCATCGGCCCCTTGAACCTGAGAGCTGCTTTTCGGATGAGCCCCCATCCACAGCTCGGCCATTGGCTGCTGGGTTGGGTTGGCAATGCCATAAAGTTCCGTTAACGCAGTTTTACTTCCCCAGGCGTAGTGTTGCACTGAGTTGATGAGTTTTTGCATTATCAATGCCCTGTTTCAATGTTGAAAAATCTCTGGCTATTAAACCAAGAAACCCCGGACGAAGTAACCTGCACGTGCAAAAAGTCGTACTAGTCTCAGTTTTTGTTAAAAAATTGTGTAGGATATGGTGACTCGCTTTTAATACCCTGAGTAATTCCGGTTGCAGAAAGCCATACCTTCTACAACCCGATCTGCGGCAGGGAAGCAGGGCAATGGAACATCTGCCCAGAGAATAACCAGACCGAGCAGTAAGTGAGAGCACAATGTCAAACAAACCCTTTCATTATCAGCATCCTTTTCCCCTCAAAAAGGATGATACCGAATACTATCTGCTGACCAGCGACCATGTTTCCGTTGCCGAATTTGAAGGGCAGGAGATTGTCAAAGTTGCGCCTGAGGCCTTAACTTTGCTGGCTCGCCAGGCGTTTCATGACGCATCGTTTATGCTGCGCCCTGCACATCAGCAGCAGGTTGCAGACATTCTGCGCGATCCGGATGCCAGCGAAAACGATAAATATGTTGCCCTGCAATTCCTGCGTAACTCTGATATCGCAGCAAAGGGCATTCTGCCGACATGTCAGGACACCGGCACAGCGATTATCGTGGGTAAAAAAGGACAGCGTGTCTGGACCGGCGGCGGTGACGAAGCGGCGCTGGCGCGTGGGGTTTATAACACCTACATCGAAGACAACCTGCGCTATTCACAAAACGCCGCGCTGGATATGTACAAAGAGGTGAACACCGGTACCAATCTGCCAGCACAGATTGACCTGTATACCGTCGACGGCGATGAATACAAATTCCTGTGCATTGCCAAGGGCGGTGGTTCGGCGAACAAAACCTATCTGTACCAGGAAACCAAAGCGCTGCTCACACCAGGCA
Source organism: Citrobacter sp. Awk 2 (assembly GCF_028069815.1). Lineage (NCBI taxonomy): Bacteria > Pseudomonadati > Pseudomonadota > Gammaproteobacteria > Enterobacterales > Enterobacteriaceae > Citrobacter > Citrobacter sp. Awk 2. Next base: position 6,421 of record NZ_JANEWL010000014.1, on the reverse strand, counting down.
AATTAAAAAATTACCTGGTGGAGAAGATGCGAACGCTGGGAACAGCAGCTTGCCCGCCATACCACATCGCGTTTGTGATTGGTGGAACGTCCGCAGAAGCCACGCTGAAAACGGTGAAACTGGCTTCGGCGAAATACTACGATGAGCTGCCGACCGAAGGTAACGAGCACGGTCAAGCATTCCGTGATGTTGAACTGGAAAAAGAACTGCTGATAGAAGCGCAGAACCTTGGTTTAGGTGCCCAGTTTGGCGGGAAATATTTTGCACACGATATCCGTGTGATCCGCTTACCGCGTCACGGCGCGTCGTGCCCGGTTGGCATGGGCGTTTCTTGTTCAGCTGATCGTAATATTAAAGCCAAGATCAACCGTGAAGGGATCTGGATTGAGAAGCTCGAACACAATCCTGGCAAATATATCCCGGAAGAACTGCGTCAGGCAGGCGAAGGCGAAGCCGTGCGTGTCGACCTGAACCGTCCGATGAAAGATATCCTGGCACAGTTGTCGCAATATCCGGTTTCTACCCGCTTGTCGCTGAATGGTACGATCATCGTTGGACGTGACATAGCACATGCGAAACTGAAAGAACGTCTGGATAACGGCGAAAGTTTGCCGCAATATGTTAAAGATCACCCAATCTATTACGCCGGACCGGCAAAAACGCCGGAAGGTTATGCATCTGGCTCGCTTGGTCCAACCACCGCCGGTCGCATGGATTCCTATGTTGATCAGCTTCAGGCCGCGGGCGGGAGTATGATCATGCTGGCAAAAGGAAACCGCAGTCAGCAGGTTACTGACGCTTGCCATAAGCATGGTGGTTTCTACTTAGGCAGCATTGGTGGGCCAGCGGCTGTGCTGGCCCAGGGCAGTATCAAGAGTCTGGAGTGCGTGGAATATCCCGAACTGGGGATGGAAGCCATCTGGAAAATTGAAGTGGAAGATTTCCCGGCGTTTATCCTGGTGGATGACAAAGGCAACGATTTCTTCCAGCAAATTCAGACGTCGCAGTGCGCACGCTGCGTTAAGTAACGTCAGCCGCCCTACGGGGCGGTTTTTTTTACCGCACGAACCACCAAACGACAGTTTTTTCCTCGTTAATACTCATAAGACCAATGCAAGTGGGCAATGTCGAAACATAACCTAATCAATCGTTAATATAAGGAGCAGGTAATGGTAACGGTACGCCGCGAGAATGATTCTATGGGTGCGATCGATGTTCCGGCCGATAAACTCTGGGGCGCGCAAACTCAACGATCGCTGGAGCATTTTCGCATTTCAACAGAGAAAATGCCGGTCTCGCTGATCCACGCGCTGGCGCTGACTAAGCGGGCCGCTGCGAAGGTTAACCAGGATTTGGGTTTGCTGGCTGCGGAGAAAGCCTCCGCCATCATGCAGGCTGCAGACGAGGTGCTGGCAGATAAGCATCGCGATGAGTTTCCGCTGGCTATCTGGCAGACCGGTTCCGGCACGCAAAGCAATATGAATATGAATGAGGTGCTGGCAAACCGGGCCAGCGAATTGTTGGGCGGCGTGCGGGGAATGGAGCGAAAAATACATCCGAACGATGATGTCAACAAAAGCCAAAGTTCAAATGATGTTTTTCCCACGGCAATGCATGTCGCCGCGCTGTTGGCTTTGCGTGAGCATCTGATCCCTCAGTTGAATGTGTTGACCACCACGTTACGTGAAAAATCGCATGCCTTCGCCGACATTGTCAAAATCGGCAGAACCCATTTACAGGATGCGACGCCGCTGACGCTGGGCCAGGAGATCTCTGGTTGGGTGGCAATGCTGGAACATAACCTGAAGCATATCGAACATAGTCTGCCGCACGTTGCTGAACTGGCGTTGGGCGGTACGGCGGTAGGGACCGGGCTGAACACTCACCCGGAATATGCCGAGCGGGTTGCGGATGAACTGGCTGTGTTGACCTCTGCACCTTTTGTCACCGCGCCGAATAAATTCGAAGCGCTAGCCACCTGTGATGCACTGGTACATGCCCACGGTGCACTCAAAGGCCTGGCCGCATCGCTGATGAAAATCGCCAATGATGTACGCTGGCTGGCATCCGGTCCGCGCTGCGGCATTGGCGAAATTTCTATTCCTGAAAATGAACCGGGCAGTTCCATCATGCCGGGCAAGGTCAACCCGACACAATGTGAAGCCCTGACTATGCTGTGCTGTCAGGTCATGGGTAACGATGTTGCCGTTAATATCGGCGGGGCATCAGGGAATTTTGAACTGAACGTCTATCGCCCGATGGTTATCCATAACTTCCTGCAATCGGTTCGTTTGTTGGCAGATGGTATGGAAAGCTTCAACGAGCACTGTGCGACAGGGATCGAGCCAAATCGTGAACGTATTGATCAGTTGCTCAACGAGTCACTGATGCTGGTAACCGCGCTAAACACCCATATTGGCTACGATAAAGCGGCTGAGATTGCTAAAAAGGCGCATAAAGAAGGACTGACCTTAAAAGCGTCAGCCCTGGCGCTGGGATATTTAACCGAGGCCGAATTCGACAGTTGGGTCCGCCCGGAACTGATGGTCGGTAGCATGCGACCGGGTCGTTAATCCGCTACATACAGGTGCAGCCGTGGGATAATCAGTCTTAACGGTTGCGCCTGAGGTTTAAAACGGTGCTGAACATTGTCGGCATCGTAGTTCAGTAATCCTCCGATATCCGGCACCGTCATGCCGTTTTCGTTATTTATTAGCGCAATTAATGGCGTCGGGCAGGCATATTGCACCTGTTTTTGCTGCCCTTTGTACCAGACGCGGGCGATGGGTTGTACTTTGACCGGGCGTTTGATCTTCAATTTTGCCTGTTGTGGTAGGGCAGCGATGTCCTGGTATTCGCGCTCAAGCCTGGCCTGCCACTCTTCGCGTGTCCACGGATGCACGCTGCGTGGTGACGTCAGGCTCTTTTCCAGTTGTTGCAGTACCTCATCACGCGTCAGGTTCTTAATAATGTGCTTGTTGGCCCAGCCAAATCGCAGGGTAGCCGGCTCTCTGACGACCGTTAGCGTCCGATAGGCGTTCAACGTAATCAGCCCCGGTAAGTGGCGGTGCACCCATTCAAAACGTGCGGCCGATGGCAGACCAGACTCTACGGTGACAATGCGCTCAAAGGTGGTTTTAAGCTGATTAATACGTTGTATTTGCTCTTCCAGCATGGTTTGTGTGCCGGTATCCACCTGATAGCAGAGTACCCCCGGCAGGCGGACAGCCGCTTTGCTACTGCGATTCTCGGACTGCTGTTGAATAAACAGGTGGCGATAGTGGCGTAGTGCCAGGGTTTCCGCCTCTTTACCCAAGTGCTGTTTTACGTCGATGGTTTCCAGTGGCGCGTGTTCTGCCTCTTTCACCACTTCCGGCAAAGAGAACACGCGAGCAATCAGTAGTGTCTGCTGTTGCAATTGCGCGGTGAGGTGTGCCAGTTCTTGTTCCATCTGGCGAAAGGTTCCGTTTAAGCGTTCGACGAGATCGTAGTGAGCCATAGGTTTACCATTTTAGTTACAACATACTTTTTTATAGCACAAGATACAGAGCCTGACCACCGAGCCGTGTAGGTCAGGCAGCTGAAAATTCAGGTATGTTATGCCAGACAGGCCAACTGAAGGAGAAGCGGGCACCACCCAGTTCACTTTCATCACAGACCACCGTACCGCCCATTGCCAGAGCGATAGAGTGGACGATGGCGAGGCCAAGTCCGCAGCCACCAGTCGCCCGGTCACGGCTGGGGTCCAGACGTACAAACGGTTCAAAAATTTGCTCGCGCGCAGCTGGCGCGATGCCAGGTCCATCATCTTCGACAATCAGCGTTGCCTGACTGCCATTGAGTTGCAGGCTGGCTTGAACCGTGGACTGGCAGTAACGCAGAGCGTTGTTTAACAAATTATCCAGCACACGCTCCATCAAACGCATATCCAGTGCGCCGTAGTCTCCGATCTGAAGATGGCGCAGGCGTACCGCACGATCAGGGTTGACGCTTTGTACATCTTCCAGATGGGTTGTTAGCCACACGGGCAGGTTCGGAACACTGAGTTTTAGCTCATTTTGCGGCCTATCCAGACGAGCATAGGTGAGCAATTCTTCAATTAACGCTTCCAGTTGACCAATATCGCGGTTTAGCGCCTGTGATTCCTGCTCGGTGAGGTTATCGCTCATTTCCAGGCGGTAACGTAATCGCACCAGCGGTGTACGAAGCTCATGGGCAATGCCGTCAATCAGCTGTTTCTTACTGGCTATCAGGGCATTGATATTGTCCGCCATTTGGTTAAACGCCACGCCCAGACGCTCAAAGCTTGAGCCGCTGTCAAAGTGCAACCGTTCATTAAGATGTCCTTCACCAAAACGCTGTGCTGCGGCCTCCAATCTGAGCATCTCTTGCCAGTGTGGGCGCATCCAGATCAGCACAGGGAAGGCCAATGAAATAGCAATGAAGGCCATCAGCGCGACGTCCAGCAAGCGCATCTGGTGCAGGAAATAGAGATAAGGTACGGGGCCGACAGCCAGTACATAGTGGCTTCGCGGAATTCGTTGAATAAAGGTGTACTGATCGTCGAGCGCAACGATATCGCCTTCCCGTAAGCGCTGCATGGTGGGATCATCAAGATGGTATTTATTCAACGGTTCTACGCGAAGATCAAAAGACAGATTTAAATCCATCTCTTTCAGGGTTTTCCCCCAGTCTCGCGGTGGGATTTCGCGTAATTCGCTGCGCATCAGATACAACGAACTTTTCATCAAGTCGTCGAGCGACTGTCTACCCGCACGTTCTGCGGTGAATTTGTACACCAGGCCAACCAGCAGGGTCATCACCAGAAAACAGACAAACAACAAGAGATAAAACTGCACAAACAGTTTTTTCATACAAATCACCAAACACTCAATAGGTTAGCTAATGTGCAGTTGCCAGCGGAACAGGTGGGCGGTATCACTGTATCCACTGACGCACAGGGTGAATATCAATCCGACCACCATCAACGCACTTGTCCTGGCAGATTACACGGTATAAACCATTTCTGCATTCTTATGAGCTACCATGCGACTATACAGGATCGCCATTTAATGAGCCTAACGCAACGCAAGACCAACCACTCAATAGGCCTGCATCCGTGAAAAAAATTCGTTTTATACAACAACGATATCCTGCGCCGACATAAAAGCGAAACCACTTATATGAGTATGTGTATTTTCACCGACAATCAGGTGGCTTATTTTTGAGTGGAACCGATAAGGTTATATATACCTAAAATAGCAACACTGACCTTCTTTAAATAAATTTAAAAAGTAGAAGTGGGTTGCTTTTTTGGATTCTGATCGGTTGTGATGAAAATAAACGAATAGCTTGATAAGTGAGGGGGAGCAGAGGCCGTTATTCGAGGGTATCGAATAATGCCTCAAGATCTCCATAGAATGAAATGCTGTCATTCTCCCATCTTCTGTAAACGGCGATACCGGATTTATTCCCCGTTTTTCGGTCATGCCGACCGATACGGCTGTCTACACCTGTCGGCTTGCAGTTGTAAGTTCTTAGGGGGGCTACACTCATGGAATTTAGCGCGGTACTAGCGCAGAAACACCTTTCCAATCATATAGGTCGTTGCCTGTCCACCTATATAGACACGGTCGCCCACGAGCTGGCAGCGTAACTCTCCGCCGCGTTCGAATCCTTGGTGTGCCAGCATCTGCATTTTGTTTAGCTGCCTGGCCCAGTAAGGGATGAGCATCGTGTGCGCTGAGCCGGTGACAGGGTCTTCTGCCACAGCCTCCCCAGGGCAGAAGAAACGGCTGACAAAGTCGTATTCGCCTTCACCTGGCGCGGTTATACAAACCATTTTCCCGAGAGGGATCATGGCATTAATATCCGGTTTAACCGCTTCAACTTGCTGCTGATTCCCCATCACCACCATATAATCACGCGCCATGCGTACTTCTTTGTATTCCGTGATACCTAACGTTTGCAGTAGTAATGCCGGCGGTACAATAGATTCAGTTTCCCATGCAGGAAAATCAAGCGTCAGCCATTTGCCATTGCGACTTACCGTCAGTGCGCCGACAAATCGGGTTTCAAAATGAATAATGGTGTTTGGGTAATTAAGGTGTTCAAAGATGACATGTGCCGCAGCAAGTGTGGCATGGCCACAGAGGTTGATTTCGCCCTGAGTCGTAAACCAGCGTAATTCAAAACCTTTCTGTGTCGGGACGAAAAAAGCAGTTTCCGACTGGTTATGCTGCTTTGACATTTTTAATAGTGTTTCATCAGGTAACCATTCTGTGAGCGGGCATACTGCGGCAGCGTTTCCGCCAAACGTGGTAGTGGTAAAAGCATCTATCATAAAAAAATCAATTTGCTGCATAGCGGAAACCTCTCATCAGTTCTGGCGGAAATCGCACTCTAGCACGCCATATTAATC
>NZ_JANEWL010000139.1:0-8968 GCF_028069815.1 Citrobacter sp. Awk 2 | reverse complement strand
TATATAATGGTTGCTGAAATATGAGCTCGGCAAAAATTAGGAAAACATTCATGTTGTAATTGAATGGTATCTAATTTTTTATTTGCGCAAATTATGGTTTTTAGTTTTTAAATGTGTGCTTTGTTAATAAAGTATTTAAATTTATTAATGATTCGATTAATAACATGAGAAAAATGGCCATTTCATGCGTTAAAAAAATAAATTAATTCCAGGATGATCGCCATCACTGTCAAGCATCTTTGTCTGTGTCAGGATGGTTTATAGCAAAAGGAGGGATGATGATGCTAGGTTGGGTAATTACCTGTCATGACGATAAGGCACAGGATATGCTGCAGCGTCTGGAAAGAAAGTACGGTCCACAGGCACAGTGCCAGGCAGTCAGCTTCTGGCGTGGACTCAGCTCGAATATGTTAAGCCGTATGATGTGCGATGCTTTGCATGCCACAGACTCCGGTGAGGGCGTCATCTTTCTGACGGATATTGCTGGCGCTGCGCCGTACCGTGTCGCCTCGCTGATGAGTCATAAGCATCCCCAGTGTGAAGTTATTTCCGGTGTCAGCTATGCATTGCTGGAGCAAATGCTAATGTCGCGGGAATCTTTGAGCAGTTCTGCCTTTCGTGACCGTATCGTGACGCTTGGTGGGCCTGACGTCTCGAGCCTCTGGCATCAACAACAGAAAAATCCGCCTTTCGTATTGCTGCATGATTTGTATGCGTGTTAATCATTGGTATTGATAGCGATTTTGCTACAATAATCGGAGTTTCTCGCCCCGGTTATCTTATATGGTGATGCGCGTTCTGTTGTTTTTGTTGCTCCTGTTCTCCGGTAGCGTTGCTGCGGCGTTGCCTGCTCGTTATATGCAAACGACCGAAGCGGCTGCCGTTTGGGCGCAGATCGGTAATAAAATGGTGGCGGTAGGGAATATACGCGCCGGCCAAATCCTCTCAGTAGAGCCAATTGCCGCTGACTACTATGAATTCACCTTTGGCTTCGGTACCGGGTTTATCGATAAAGGACATCTGGAGCCTGTTCAGGGGCGGCAGAAAGTTGACGATGGTTTAGGTGACCTCAACAAACCGCTCAGCAATCAAAGCCTGATAACCTGGAAAGACACACCCGTTTATAATGCCCCGGATGTTGGGAGTGCTCCGTTTGGCGTACTGGCGGACAACCTGCGCTATCCCATAATTAGTAAGCTTAAAGACCGACTCAATCAGACCTGGTTTCAGATTCGCATTGGTGGCAGGCTGGCTTATATCAGCGCGCTGGATGCACAGGAAGACCACGGTATTCCTGTGTTGACCTACCATCATATTCTGCGTGATGAAGAGAATACTCGTTTTCGCCACACCTCCACGACCACCTCTGTGCGTGCGTTCAGTAACCAAATGGCCTGGCTACGGGATCGCGGTTACACCACGTTGACGATGTATCAACTGGAAGGCTATGTGCAGAATAAAATGAATCTGCCAGCACGAGCTGTTGTGCTGACGTTCGATGATGGCCTGAAGTCGGTCAGCCGTTATGCTTATCCTGTCCTCAAGCAGTACGGGATGAAAGCGACAGCGTTTATCATTTCGTCGCGTATCAAGCGCCACCCTCAGAAGTGGGACCCGAAATCGCTGCAATTTATGAGCGTTTCAGAGCTTGAGAATATGCGGGATGTATTTGATTTTCAGTCGCATACCCATTTTCTGCACCGTATTGGCGTTAAAAACCAGCCTGTGCTGCTGAGTCGCAGCTATCACAATATTCTGTTTGATTTCGAACGTTCGCGCCGCGCGCTTTCGCAGTTCAATCCGCATGTGCTGTATCTCTCTTATCCGTTTGGCGGTTATAACGATAAGGCGGTAAAAGCGGCGAGCGATGCCGGGTTTCATATGGCGGTGACGACGGTGCGGGGGAAGGTAAAGCCAGGAGATAATCCGTTCTTACTGAAGCGCTTGTACATCTTAAGAACGGATTCGCTGGAAACGATGGCGCGGCTGATCAGTAACCAGCCGCAAGGGTAAGCTAAAAATAGTCGACGGTAAACGTGCCGATAGCTTTGAAATTACCCAGAGAGAGAGAGTCACCTTCATCCCGGAGGATTTGGGCATGAAAGGGAAAATCAAAGGATGCATTGTTGCTTACGGTAGTCATCGGGCTCCATATTTCCATTCCTGTTTTAAATCCCTGTTCTCCATCCCGTGTCCGAATGTTGTTTCCTTGCACATAAATGCCAATACCTTGTGCTGCTGAACTTCCGCTCAGCGTATTTCTGAGCCGTATATATCCGTTACTATCGGTGGTACTGTTGATCGACGTGAGCTTAAAGCGCAGCCATACCGTATTGACGCAGTTTTTCACCTGAAAAGTGAAGTCTTTAGTTGGCCAAAAACCATTCCTAAACTCTGATGGCATGATCACGCCAAAATCGACATTGTTGGTGCCGTTATTGACCGACAGAGAGCCACATGTCGCGGCTTTTATGGGAATGCTAAAGCTGCTGGGGGTGACGTTAATGGTCCAGGGGTTGTTGTCATCAGAGTCTGCGGTGCCGATACGTATTTGCCCCAGCGTTCTTGAATCTTTTGGCGTAATGGCGGTGACACCATTTATATTTCCGCGAAAGGCGGTTTCCTGATAGAGCGTCACCGTCGCCTTCATGTTCTTGCTGTCCCACTTGCTTTCACTGCCGCTATCAACCAACACCCATGAACCATTATTCGTTGAGGGGAAATAGCCGCCGCCGCCGCCGCTGCTGTACATTTTTACCGCATAATAAATGCCATCGACGTTAGTGGGATAGAGCGCTCTGCCATCGATTGAGGTGGTTGTTGATGAAGCGTTGGTGTTGGCGTAGAACCCATATCCTTGGCTCCCGGCATCACAGTAGGTCCAGAGGTCATGATCTAATGTCGGGTCGAAATAGGTCAGTTCATAAATTGATGTGGTAATGTCGTCCGCAACATAATGAAATGTTATCGGGTTGCTTGGGCCTCCGCCATTGAGCGCCATGGTGCCTGACTTACCATTTTCCGCAAGGTGACACTCGCTTGCATTGGCATGAAAACTCAGAGCCAGTAATGCTATCGGGCATAATAAATATTTAAGCATGTAATCTTCCTTGATTATTGATAGATAGCATCAACCAGCACGTGGCTGGTGACCTTTCCGGAGGTCACAACCCCTGTGTTTTGATAGCGCGCGTAAAAGTCATAGCTGGTCAGGTAGTTAGCCGCCGTTGAGACATCAATTGCCACAGCAGAAGTGCCATCGCTATTGACGACGTTACGGTTATCGCTGGTGGAGAAAATCACCACGCCGACGTTTTCTGCCCCACCGCTGACCGCTGGCGTTTCATTGATAAACACCTGCTGGCTTTGCGCTGGCCAGATGCCATTTTGCGGCTGGAAACCAAAGGTCATGGTATTGACCGTGGTGGCATCGCCTGCGCAGCTTTCCACATTGATGCTAAAAAGCGTCCCGCTGGCGGCATCGCCTGGCTGTAAACGCGTGGAGCCATCATCGTTATAAAACCAATGGCGGGAAACGGTGGGTAAATGCACCGTTCCATTATCAGAAAGGGAGATCTGGCAGGTGTTCTCCACGATGTTCGCTTTGATCGTGACATCCAGACTGCTTTCCCCCCCATCGGCAAAACAGGGCGCAGTACATATCCCGCCAGTCACCCCCGCAACCAACAGCGTTCTCCCTAAGGACAAGAGAATACGGATACAATATGACATGGCGGCTTTGCTCCTTGTGGCTTACTGATAGGTGATAACAAATGTCACTGGCGCGTAAACGTTACCTGCTGTGACGTTGGCAATCGTGCGGCTTTTGGCAATGACGATACGTGATGCAAAATCGACATCCAGCGTGCTGTCGCTGATGGTGAGAGACTGTGCGGGTTTCGTATTGCAACTGAGTAACGTTCCGGTGGTGGACTCACCTTGCCAGACTTCAAAACCTGTAGCGTTACCGGCGGAGAAGGAGTCGCCATCAGAATTGGGGCCTGAGCAGTTGCTGCCGGAGCCTGGGACAACCTGATAGCTGGCGGATTTCACGCCCATACAGTTAGTGAAGGCCACTATAAACGGCTCGCTGCGGCTTTGCTGGACCAGGTCTGATTTAAAGACGTCGCCGAAGTCCAGGGTGTCGATAGGGTTGCCGCTGGTGTCCTGAATTTGTGCTGTACAGGTACCGGATGTCACCGTTGAGGTAAACGTCGCGGAAACGCTGCTGGTACCGGTAATGGCGGCAAAAGAGGAGGCCGAAAATAGTAACGCGCCGACCACGCCGCTCAGAAAAGCGATTTTTTTCATCAAGATATTCCTTTTCTGATGATTATTCATAGGTGAAGTTGAAGGTAGCAAGCGCACTAAAGGCACCTGTCGTCCCTTTCCCCGCAGAGGTTTCAACCAGCGTTGCCACTAACGGGACCTCTTTGTTACTGATTTCGTCGTTGCTCCACACCAGCATGGTGCTATCGTTCGCTGAGTTAATGGTGAATGGCGCATCAGTTGCGGATGCTCTGGCGATTGAAACACCAAGGTTGGTCGCAGCATCAGATGACGCACCATTGGCAATGATTTTATCGGAGTCGGCTGATTGGGTTCCCGATACCGTTGTTTTTAGTGACTGTAAGCTTGCCGGGCACTCGGTGATCTTCAGCTTAAAGGTCGTCTGCGCACTGCTGTCGCCGTTGATGATTTTGTCCAGACCTACGGTGCCATCTGTCCCAATAGGGATAGTGTTGTTTTGGCCATCACCGCTGCCGCCTTCAATCGCCATATCGCAGGTGGTTTCCCGTAGCGTGGCGGTGAAGGTGACATCCAGCGATGTCGCCTGACCTGGGAATGCGGTTGCAAATAGCAGGCCGCTGCATCCCAGCAGGTAGAGTTTTTTTAGCTTCATTATTTTCATCTTATTCCCTGTAAAAATATTGCCATTACATCTGGCAACGTTGGTTACTCAATAGACGGGTAAGGCCAATTTTCTGGTTGGTGTTTTCATCAGTAAGCTGATAGTTAACGGTGCAGCGTCCTTCAATCCCACTTCCCCAAATCACCTTTAGCGCGCCGCTATCGTTAACGCCGCGAACATAGGCAATACCGGCTTGCCCAACGGTCCCGATCGATTCGCCTTTCTCGTTTTGTACGTCGGCGCCGAGCGGGATAAAACCGTTGTCGGTGCGCAGCAGTTCCAGCAGCAGCGAACGCCCTTCATCAGTTTCAAAATCGACCTGCACAACGGCACCGCTACGTGGAACAACAACTGTGCTGGTGTTTTTTACCTCAACATCGTTTTCCATGGAGTCGATATTGAGACCGACGTTGTTTTCCCGATAAGCAGACAGATAAGGCTGGATTGCGTAGCCAAAGCGGTCGATATTGCCGTCGCCGTTGATTAAGCGAGCACCTTTGGCGCCAGGCGCGTGTACCAGCGCCAGCGTATCGGTATCGCCGATACTGTTGGGGGCCAGCGTCAATCCACCAGGGTGTACTAACATGCCGCCGCTGTAACTTACGGAGTACTGGCGGCTGTTATCATCCGAGGCGGAGGCCGACACGCTTAATGGTCCCCACGGTCCGTTGTAGGTACCGTAGCCGCCCAGTTGGTTAATCGATGAACCATCGCCTCGACTGGAGGTGGTATTCACGCTATAGCTAAAGCGATAGTCGTCAGAGTTGCCGCTAGCGCTGGTGGCGAAACTGTTGTTTGATTTCAAATCGCTGTTAACACTCATGTTCACCGTTGAGAACCCCAGCGGCTTTTTATTGCGACCTAACAAGTTTTCCAGCGGAATACTGAGGTTCAGGTAAACGCTGTCATCTTTATCGCCGTATTCGTTATAGCTACGCTGTATGGAAATGCTGTAACTGGCCCACGAGAAGGAGTCGCTATAGCCAACAGAGTACTGCGAGGTGGATGATGATTTGTTCCAGTAATCCTCCCAACTACCGCTGATATACACGTTGCCATTGCTGGAACCTAAAAAAGATACCGGTTGGCTGACGTTGACCTGGAATTGATTCTTCATGCGCTGGAAATTGCTAAATTCCTTTTCTGAACTGTCGCTGTTTTGTTTTACGTTCTCACTTAACGTGGCAGCATCGCGCAGTGACATATAGTTTTTGGTCGAAAAACGGTAGGCCGCGATATTGAAAGAGGTGCGAGACTCTTCGATCATTTTGCTCCAGGTAACGCGGTAGCTTTGACCAGTCAGGGTGTCCAGATCGTCAATAGCCGTGCTTGAATGTGTCACATCAAGCGCGAAAGCGCCCACGGGGGTATTGGTCGCGACACCCAGCAGCCCGGCATAATAGCCCACGTCCATATATTGCACGCCAGCGTAGCCGGTAAAGATGTTATTCAGTCCGTAATAACCCGTGGCGTAACCTAACTTCGGCTTATCGTTCAAGTTGCTATCATGCAGCTCGCCAGCGCCAATATCCCAGCGCCCATAGCCAGGACGCAGCATTTGTGTGACGGAGGAGTAGGGGACAGAGAAGGTACGAATGCTGCCGTCGGCTTCTTCTATAGCGACGTCCAAATCGCTGCCGTAACCCGTGGTACTGAGGTCGGTGATGGCAAACGGCCCCGGTGGCACGGTGGTTTCATAAATCTTGTTGCCACTTTGCGTGATAGTGACTTTGGCGTTGCTTTTAGCGACGCCGCGAATTTCAGGGGCATAGGTTGATGTTCCACCGGGCAGCATGCGGTCGTCATTATAAAAACGGAGGCCGCGCAGGCTGAAAGAGTCAAAAGCATCACCACGGGTGAATGAATCCCCAACCAGAAACTGCGAGCGTAATGCTGCAATATCGCGTTGCAGATAAATATCCTGGTTGGTGTAGTCGCCGCCGCTGTCCTGATTCCAGTTAGCGTTGCCTCGGGCGCGAAAGTGCCAGGCACCAAGATTTACACCGTATTTAAGACCAGCGTAGAGAGAGTCGGATTTGTTGCCGTCGCTTTCAGTGTGCCAACTGTTCAGATCATAAGAGAACATCGCAACTGGGATACCGTCTTGCCACAGCGAAGGATCGACATAGCCGTTAGGGCTTCTGAGGACGAAAATTTGTGGTATCGACAGAGATAATTCTTGCGTGCCGATATCATAATTCCATGTAGACTGCGGATATTGTTGCGCAAAATCTACGCAGGTTGCAGACTCAAGATCCAGTCCTTCAGTTTTAACCCCAATTTGCGCGAGAAGTTTGGCGGTGAAGCAGGGGGTTGCGCGAGGTGTGCCGTTATCGTTGAAGGTGAAATCGGTGAGCATTTTCGGCTTACCGTTCAAAATAATTTGCGTTTTATAGGTGCCCGGTGGAACCGGATTGCCTTTTGAAAAGCGACTAACGTCAATACTGGTGCCCGTATTGAATAAGAACTGATCGTTAAATTCAACTTCATCTGTTGAAGATGAAGACGCTTCTTCAGCCATTACTGAGGACGATAGTGCAATATATATAGCAGTACACAATAATGAGCGACGAAAAAACATAATTTCCCTATCTTTTAAATTCGCTGAAATCCTTCAGCGTGAACATTAATTAATGGTGGACTGATGCTTTTCTGTCCCGCCGAAATCATTGATAGTGGTATATTCTATGTTTCCACCTGCCATACTAACGGCATTTTTTACCGGCACATTTTCATTTGCGAATGGTGGGAGGGTATGGGAGTCCACCGCTATTTTCTTACCGTTAACCGTGATGGTGGCACTGGACATCGAAACGAAATAAGGGCTGCTGTTATTCGCGATTAATGCATTACCTTGCTGGGTCCATTTCACATTACCTGCGGCTATGGACGGATCGCCCTGTAAACCATCCGGACGGAAAAACATTTTAATACGGGTACGAAAGGCCAGTTGCAGTACGTTTTGACTATCCGCGTCTTTTGCCTTCGGGGGGACTTCCAGTACGTTAAACCAAAAGAGGGTCTCACGGTCCTGAGCCAGCGGTTGCCGGGTCCACGTTATGCGAACAGTTTGCCCTTTGGACGGATCGACACGGGATACCGGCGGCGTAACGATAAACGGTAGCTTCAGCTCTTGTGGGTTGACTTCATCGCGACCGTCATCCAACCATGACTGTACCAGCAACGGCTTATTGCCACGGTTTTCCATTTTGACGGTAACGTCTTTGGACGACTGTGGATAGATCACGCGGGTGCCGGATATGACGATATCCGCGCTGGCATTAAACGAACAAAGTGCTGCGCTTATACAGAAAAGCGAGGCTGAGGTAAGACGGGTAAAACGGTGCATAGTATTGATCCTCACAATGTGCCTGTCTCAAAGGCAGGCACATAATCGATTACGTAACGATTACTCGTAAGTCATCGTAAAAGTAGCGTTGCTGGTTACTTTACCGGCAGTGATATCGTTGGTACCGGAAACCCAGTCAGCGCTTGGCACATAAGCAACGCGGAACGCCAGAACACCTTCACCCTCGGTCAGTGTGGCGATCTGTGTGTTGTTTGCCGGCAGGCCAACCTGAATACGGTCGGTGTCGGATGTGCTGTTATTGAACAACGCCAGGTTTACGTTTTCCGCGTGGCCGCTTACGCTTGGGTCGGCTTTCAACGTACCATTAGTCAGGTCAGCGAACTGATGGGAGGTGAAAGTGGCAGAGGCTTTGGTTAGGTCAGTCGGGCAGTCGCTGAAGTGCAGTTCGAACTCTTTGGAACCGACGCCAGTATCAATGGTTGTCTTTTCAACATCGGCTCTTTTCACAACCGGCATGCTGATGGTGACGGTGTTAGCATCAACACCGTTATTGCTGGTGATCGTGCAAGTGGTGTCGGTTACGGCGCCATCAAAGGTGATTAGACCGACATCGGTGTCTGCGAATGCAGATGTTGAACTCAGTGCGATAACAATTGATGCGGCGGCAATGGTTAACTTATTCATGTTGATAATATCCATATAAAATATTAATTCTCCCCGTAAATAATTAAAGGGAGTCCTAAGGG
>NZ_JANEWL010000138.1:0-9068 GCF_028069815.1 Citrobacter sp. Awk 2 | reverse complement strand
CTTAATAATCTCAAATAATATCTTAAAAATATGAATATTGAACTGCGTCACCTACGTTACTTTGTGGCAGTGGCGGAAGAGCTGCATTTTGGTCGTGCAGCGGCACGCCTGAATATTTCGCAACCGCCGTTGAGTCAGCAGATCCAGATCCTCGAACAGCAGGTGGGTGCACGGCTACTGGCGCGGACTAACCGCAGCGTGGCGCTTACTGCTGCCGGAAAACAGTTTCTGGCGGACAGTCGGCAGATCCTGGGGCTGGTAAATGAGGCTGCCGCCCGTGCCGAACGATTACACCTGGGAGAGTCGGGGGAACTGCGCATCGGTTTTACGTCATCAGCCCCGTTTATTAAGGCAGTGTCCGATACGTTGTCTCTTTTTCGCCAATGCTATCCAGCAGTGCATATGCAAACCCGTGAAATGAATACGCGCGAGCAAATTGCCCCGCTCAACGAGGGTGCACTGGATTTGGGGCTCTTGCGCAATACGCAACTTCCGGACACATTGGCGCGGGAGGTCATTTTGCATGAACCGCTGATGGCGATGATCCCACGCGCACATCCTCTGGCGCAAAAGCCGGTGGTGACGCTGGCGGAGTTGGCAAACGAGCCGTTTGTCTTTTTTGATCCGCATGTTGGAACGGGGTTGTATGACGATATTCTCGGCCTGATGCGCCGTTACGATCTGAAACCAACCATCACCCAGGAGGTCGGTGAGGCGATGACTATCATTGGACTGGTGGCCGCAGGGTTGGGGGTTTCCATTTTGCCAGCCTCTTTTAAACGGGTGCAATTGTATGAAATGTGTTGGATCCCCATTGCGGAAGACGATGCGGTCTCCGAAATGTGGTTGGTGTGGCCGAAGCATCATGAACAAAGCCACGCAGCGCAACGTTTTCGCCAGCAGCTTTTAGCCGCGGTGCAGCGCGGTTAATTTAGTTTAAAAATGGTCGAAAATGTGCAGTAAATCACAAGGCTAAGTAAAAAGTTGACGGAAACCATTGAAGTGCTTCACCATAGCCCGCAGATTATTTCGGAGCGCGAAAATAAAGGGAGTAAGTGGTGGTTGCTGATAGTCAGCCTGGGCATATCGATCAAATTAAGCAGACCAATGCGGGCGCGGTTTATCGTCTGATTGATCAGCTGGGACCGGTATCGCGTATTGATCTCTCTCGCCTGGCACAATTGGCCCCTGCCAGTATTACCAAAATTGTCCGAGAAATGCTGGAAGCGCATTTGGTGCAGGAGCTGGAAATAAAAGAAGCCGGTAACCGTGGACGTCCGGCTGTAGGGCTGGTGGTTGAAACAGAAGCCTGGCATTACCTTTCTATTCGTATTAGTCGTGGCGAGATTTTCCTGGCGCTGCGCGATCTGAGCAGCAAACTGGTGGTCGAGGATTGTCTTGAAATGGCGCTGGTCAGCGAGACACCGTTACTGGAACGGGTTGTTGCGCAAGTTGATCAGTTTTTTATCCGTCACCAGCAAAAACTCGAGCGCTTGACCTCTATTGCGATTACCTTACCCGGCATTATTGATACAGAGAACGGTATTGTACATCGTATGCCGTTCTATGATGACGTCAAAGAGATGCCGCTGGGCGAAACGCTGGAGCGGCATACTGGCGTGCCGGTGTACATTCAGCACGATATCAGCGCCTGGACCATGGCAGAAGCGCTGTTTGGTGCATCACGCGGGGCGCGTGATGTTATTCAGGTGGTCATCGATCACAATGTGGGTGCAGGGGTGATCACTGATGGTCATTTACTGCATGCAGGCAGCAGTAGCCTGGTCGAAATAGGTCATACGCAGGTGGACCCTTACGGCAAACGTTGCTACTGCGGTAACCATGGGTGTCTGGAAACGATCGCCAGCGTCGACAGCGTGCTGGAGCTGGCGCAGGTGCGACTGAAGCAGTCAATGAGCTCCTCTCTGCACGGGCAACCGTTGACGGTAGACGCACTGTGTCAGGCGGCCATGCAGGGCGATTTATTGGCGAAAGATATTATTAGCGGCGTTGGAACCCATGTCGGTCGTATCCTGGCTATCATGGTGAATTTGTTCAACCCGCAAAAGATATTGATAGGATCTCCACTCAGTAAAGCCGCTGACATTTTGTTCCCGACCATTGCTGACAGCATTCGTCAACAGGCGCTTCCGGCCTACAGCCAGCACATTGTTGTCGAAAGTACGCAATTCTCTAATCAGGGAACGATGGCGGGGGCTGCCCTCGTTAAGGACGCGATGTATAACGGTTCTTTGTTGATTCGTCTATTACAGGGTTAACATTTTTTAACTGTTGTACGAAAAATTGCGCTATCTCAAGCTGGTTCTGGCCGTCATACCTTAGACTTTCTCCACTGTTTTATTTTCCTGACTTATATTTTCATAGCATACGGTGGAGTTAGTGATGCTGAAGCGTTTCTTTATTACAGGTACAGACACTTCTGTTGGGAAGACCGTGGTTTCCCGCGCATTACTACAAGCGTTAGCGTCAGGGGGTAAACGTGTGGCGGGTTACAAACCCGTCGCCAAAGGCAGCAAAGAGACACCGGAAGGTATGCGCAATAAAGATGCGCTGGTACTGCAAAGCGTGTCATCCATCGAACTGCCGTACGAGGCGGTTAACCCTATCGCGCTGAGCGAAGACGAAAGCAGCGTGGCGCATAGCGGTCCTGTTAACTACACCCTGTTATCCAATGGACTGGCAAGCCTGAGCGAGAAGGTTGATCACGTTGTTGTTGAAGGCACAGGTGGCTGGCGTAGTCTGATGAACGATCTGCGTCCGTTATCGGAGTGGGTGGTACAGGAGCAACTCCCGGTTCTGATGGTGGTGGGTATTCAGGAAGGCTGTATTAACCATGCCATTCTTACCGCACAGGCGATTGCCAGTGATGGGCTGCCGTTGATTGGCTGGGTAGCGAACCGTATTAACCCAGGATTGGCGCATTATGCCGAAATCATCGACGTGCTAAGCAAAAAATTGCCGGCACCGTTGATAGGTGAATTGCCTTATTTGCCACGTGCAGAGCAGCGCGAGCTTTCTCAGTACATTCGTCTGTCAATGCTCGGCAGCGTGTTGTCTGTAGATAGAGTCATGGCGTAACGTTCGCGACAGCACTGACGCCACGACGCATGCAATCAACAGGCCGGGGAGCAGTCGATACTCCCCGGTCATTTCACAGACCATCAATGTCGACATAATGGGGGCATGGGTAGTCGCAGCCAGCAGTGTAGCCATTCCTGTTAAGCCCAACAGTACCGCAATTTCATCCGTACCCGGAAGCCAGAATCCCCATACCCGTCCCAGCAACATACCGACTGACAAACCGACGAACAGCGTGGGTGTAAACACGCCGCCGGGTGCCCCTGACCCGCTACTGGCGAGTACGGCCAGTAACTTGCAGATGAAAATTCCGCTGATGACGGTGAGCAAAGGGGGGGAGAGTAAATACGATTGTACTACGCTGTAGCCGTTGCCCCAGACCGCAGGAGTAAATAACGACAACAGGCCAACGATCAGCCCGCCCAGGGCTAACTGGCCTGGTGGTGCGAGCTTTAAGCGCAAAAAGCTGTTGTGACTGGTGGTCATAAGCCACATAAAAAGAGGTCCGCAGAGACCGGCTAACAGTCCAGTGCTGATAATCATCACATATTCCAGCACATGCAGTTCCCGAGTCAGATGAACGGTATACAGCAGCGCGTTGCTGTCGCTAAGCGCATTGGTGGTTAACAATGCGACGACGGCGGAGACAACCACCGGCCCTAATGAGGCGAGGATCAACGTGCCAAACAGCACTTCGGCAATAAATAAGCTACCCGCCAACGGCGCGTGATACGCGCCAGCCATACCCGCAGCCGCCCCGCAGGCAATCCATAATTTCCATTCTGAACGCGGTGTGAAGCGTTGTGCGAAGCACGAAGCCGCCAGTGCGGCCAATAAAATCATTGCCCCTTCACGACCAATGGCGCTGCCGCTTGCCACCACCACCAAAGAGGCCAGTGATTTCACCAGACTTGCGCTGACGTCGAACTGTCCGTCAGTCTGCAGGGCTTCCATATAATCTGTAGGGGCCTGTGGGCGTAAACGATTACATTTTTGCCAGCCCCAAAGCAAGAGTCCTGCCGCCAGACCACCGAGCGCAGGTGTCAGCATGCGTCTGAACGGCGGCAGATTTGTCGCGGCGTTGACCAGGCTTCCCGTATCGTTACTCAGGAACAGCCACTCAAGCAATTGCATCGCATGACGAAATCCTGCAACGGCCAGGGCTGCAAGGATACCAATCAGCGCGGCGATCAGTAGACGCCGAAACAGGGTACGCAGGTCAGGATAAGCATGTAAACGATGCATGGGTTGCCAGACAGGAAAATTCAGACGGTCTATTTTGCGGGTAATTAGCCGCAGAAGCAAAAGCTCAGCGTGCGAAACTCAGCGGGAAATGGGCAGGAAATATCCTGCCTATGGGCGAAATTAACGGAACAATGGTTTATCTGCCACCGGCACTAACAACTGCGACTGCCATTGTGCCAGTGTCAGGCGAGCCAGTTTACCCAACGCCTGGTAGAACGGATGGTCCGCCTTCTCGATAAAAACGTCGAGGAAGCGAGCCGACCACGGCAGTAAATGCCAGGCCAGCAATTGCTCACATTCGGTGTGGCGGCCATTTTCGGCAAGCCAGGCTGTCAGCAGTAACAACGAACCAAAGTGATCTTCTGGCTCATTCTGTTGCAGCGCAAACTGAATGCCGTTGTCGCGCATCCATTGACGTAACGCCAGAGTGGATTCACCAAACAACACGTTTTCGCGATCCAGCCAGACCGAACCCCAGGGCGGGGATGGCAATGCGTAGGGGCCGATAAACAAACGTTGCCAGGCTTGCGGGAGCGTTTCATCGCTATCTGTCTGCATCTGTGCAGCCAGTGGCGACAGCGTAGCTTCCGGCAGCGGCCACTGTGCTTGCCAGCCATCCGCTTTTAACGCACTGACCATCGCAGATGCTTCTGCGCTATCTGGTGCATAGTAGAACAACGCGCCCAGAACGCGCGCAGCGGTTGAAAAGTTGTCACATTGTGAAAAATGGGTCATGCAAACAATCCTGAACAGTGCGGGTTGCCCCGCACCCGAGAGTTAACCTGCAACAGCCATTCCGACTGTCATATGCAAACCATAAAACAAACCACGACCAATGATTTCACCGGCCAGGACTAAAATTAAACCTAACGCCAGCCCAGTGGCATGCGGGTCTTTACGGCGGATAAGCGGGCATATCCAGCACCCAAGACCTGCGGCCAGCAAAAGGATGCGCCACACCTGTAAGCTGCCGTAGTCAGGTACCAGCGCGTTGGCGAATTGCACTGAACTGTGGATTGTGCCGAGGGAAAGTCCCTGCAGGACAATCACACCCGCACTCACCAGCAACGCCAGCACACTGATCCCCGCGAACACGTTGGCATTAAAAGAAACACCAACAGCACGCAGTAGCAGGGTAGCAAAGAGTGGCCCGCTCAGAAGCAGGGTCATGAAAAAGGCCACCGTAGTGTAACCATTATACCAGGTCGGTACGGTATCTATCTGGTAAACGTTGGTCATCGCCCAGACAAACACCACGCCCAGCAACATGCTTACCAGCAGCCATATTTTACCTAATGCAGCAGGCATTTTACCGAGAAAAGCGACCAGCCACCATAAACCACCGACGGCAAAAAACAGCGAGCCGCTGGCAATTTCATTACTTAGCGCTGACTCACCGATTCTGTTCAGCGAGTTAAATGCGCGTAGCGGAGACCCCAAATGCATAACCGAGGCCAGGAATGCGATGCCCATTACCAACCAAAGAAAAAACATACTGCGAACAATGCGCTGTCTTACAACATCGTCTTTGACGGTAAACCAACCCAGACCACTGACGATTAGCGCGCCTGCCACGCATTGGCCCAGAACCGTGAACAGTACCAGCGGCCATTCATGCCATCCACTTCCCATTTTAGACCTCCTTCGGATTAGCCAGATAACCCGTGGTATCCCCGGTCGGGCGGCTATTGGCATTTGGTTTGATGACGATGCTCGGTTTGGTAAAGTGCGCGCCAGGTAATGGCGCAACCGCGGCCAGGGTGCCGTGTTTTTTACGCAGTTCCTCTATCGGGCCGAAGTCCAGCGCACGCAGCGGGCAGGATTCGACACAGATGGGTTTCTTACCCTCAGCAACGCGTTCATGACAGCCATCGCACTTGGTCATGTGCCCTTTGGCGGCATTGTATTGCGGTGCGCCATACGGGCAGGCCATGTGGCAATAGCGGCAGCCAATGCATACGTCTTCATCCACGACCACAAAACCATCTTCACGTTTGTGCATCGCGCCGCTTGGACACACCTTGGTACAGGCCGGGTCTTCACAGTGATTACACGCAATGGAGAGGTAGTAGGCGAAAACGTTCTGGTGCCAGACACCGTTATCTTCCTGCCAGTCACCGCCGGCGTATTCGTAAATACGGCGGAAACTGACGTCCGGCGTTAAGTTTTTGAAGTCCTTGCAGGCCAGTTCGCAAGTTTTACAACCGGTGCAACGGGCGGAGTCGATAAAAAATCCGTATTGAGTCGTCATGGGTTACACCTTACGCCTTTTCAACCTGAACGAGATTACTGTGGGATGGATTCCCCTTCGCTAACGGAGAAGGACGATGTGACGTGAGAATGTTGATTGAACCACCGTGATCGATCTGGTCACCAAACATATCAGCATTGAGCCATGCGCCTTGGCCGATGGCTGTCACGCCGGGCAAAATACGCGGTGTGACTTTCGCGGCGATCAGCATCTGACCATTGCTGTTAAACACCCGTACCGTATCGCCGTGATGAATGCCACGTGAACGGGCATCGACGGGGTTAATCCAGATTTCCTGCGGGCATGCCTGTTGTAAAACATCAATGTTGCCGTAGCTTGAGTGAGTTCGCGCCTTATAGTGGAATCCGGTGAGCTGTAGCGGATACGTTTTGCGTTTGGGGTCATCCCAGCCGTCAAAGCCGGGCGCATAAGCCGGTAGCGGATGCACAATCTCGTCTTGCTTGAGTTCCCATGTCTCGGCAATGGTGGCCAGCCTTTCAGAGTAAATCTCAATTTTCCCTGAGGGCGTTTTCAACGGGTTTGCCGCAGGATCTTCGCGGAATGAACGGAAGGCGACATAGTGTTCTTCCGGGCATTTTTTCTTGAAAATACCGGTTGTTTTCATCTCTTCGTAATCCGGCATTTCCGGGTTACGTTCTTTGGTTTTGGCATGCAGATATTTCACCCACTCGTGTTGGGTGCGGCCTTCCGTGAATTTTTGATAGACGTCCGGACCCAGGCGTTTAGCGACTTCACTCAACATCCAGTAGATGGGTTTTCGTTCAAATTTAGGTGAGGTGGCGGGCTGTCCAAGGATCACATAGCCCATATTTCCGGCGGACTCATGTGAAATGAGGTCTTCCTGTTCAGTAGGCATCAGATCCGGCAGCAGGATGTCACAGTACTTCGCCGATGCGGTCATAAAGTGATCAATGCCGACAATCATTTCGCACTTACTGTCATCCTGTAAAACGTCATGAGTATGAGCAATATTGCCATGCTGGTTGATGAGCGTATTACTGGCATAGCACCAGATAAACTTGATAGGCACATCCAGTTTATCTTTACCGCGTACACCGTCGCGGGTGGCTGTCATTTCTGCGCCATGATCGATAGCATCTGTCCAGGTGAACACCGATATCTGTGTTTTGACCGGGTTCTCCAACATGGAGAACCATTCAACACCCAAATCCCAGGTCCCTTCACGCATACCGGAGTTACCGCCGTTAATTCCTACGTTTCCTGTCAAAACAGAGAGCATGGTGATTGCTCGGGCTGTCTGTTCACCGTTGGAATGGCGTTGTGGTCCCCAGCCCTGACAGATGTAAGCCGGTTTTGCCGAACCGATTTCACGCGCTAACTGGATGATTTTGTCTGCAGGGATGCTGGTAATCTGAGATGCCCATTGCGGTGTTTTGGCAATTCCGTCCGGGCCGTCACCTAATATATAGGCCTTGTAGTGCGCATTACGCGGTGCGCTGGCGGGGAGAGTGGTTTCATCGTAGCCGACGCAGTATTTATCAAGGAAAGGTTTATCAATCAGATCTTCTGTGATCAGCACCCAGGCGATTGCGGCGGCCAGTGCAGCATCCGTCCCTGGGCGAATAGGCAGCCATTCATCTTCACGACCTGCGGCGGTGTCGTTGTAGCGTGGATCGATAACGATCATTCTGGCATTTGACCGCTCACGTGCCTGCTCGACATACCAGGTTACGCCACCGCCGCTCATACGCGTTTCGGCTGGGTTATTACCAAACATCACAACCAGCTTGGTGTTGGCGATATCGTCGGGGCTGTTACCGTCGTTAGCACCGAACATATATCCCATGGCGGCGCTGATTTGTGCTGTGCTGTAACTCCCATAACGACTTAAATAGCCGCCACAGGAATTCATCAAACGGTAGGGGACGTTGGAGTTCGTGATATTACCCCCATCCACACCGGTACCGTAAAGAACGTGAACGGCTTCATTACCGTAATCATGCAAAATACGCTTCAGATTTCCGGCAACGGTATCCAGCGCTTCATCCCAACTGATACGCTCAAATTTACCTTCACCGCGTTTACCAACGCGTTTCATCGGGTATTTGAGGCGGTCAGGGTGGTTCATTCGACGGCGAATCGAACGACCGCGCAAGCAGGCGCGAACCTGGTGGTTACCGTAGGTATCATCGCCGGTCGTGTCAGATTCAACCCAGTAGACTGCATCATCTTTCACATGCAGACGTAATAGGCAACGGCTGCCGCAGTTTACCGTACAGGAACTCCAGACAGCTTTATCTTCAACAGGTTGCACGGATTGCTGTACGGCAGCAGCAGCGGCACGAATACCAAAGGGTAGTGTCAGGCCTCCGGCAGCAAGTGCCAGTGAACCTATAGCCGAGGATTTGACTAACGTCCTGCGGCTAATACCTCCATATTGCTCATCTTCAGACATAACCCACTCCATTGTAATTGTCGTTATATATATTGT
>NZ_JANEWL010000137.1:0-9198 GCF_028069815.1 Citrobacter sp. Awk 2 | reverse complement strand
GCTTCCGCCAGATAAATATACTTAAGAGTAAGCCTAATACCTATAAGTAGTTATTTAATAACCTTTTTAATAATGGTAGTGACGAGATTAGTAATCACATGAAACTGTTTTTTAGGTTTTAATAACGCGGTGGTTTTCAATATAAAAATGTGAGCAAGGCCGAAAGAAATAAACCAGGGTGTTGCATGTGCGAGTCGATTAGAGGATTATTTAATTTTGTCATACAAATGAAAATACAGACATTTGCGATTGTCCTGATATAAGACACGGAGAGTCGCCAGCAACGGGAAACGATCCGAACATCACCATGGATCCAGGCATGAGTAAAACCAAAAAAACGAAAAACTGGGCGTGATATACGGCTGAACCTTTGCTTGATATCGCGATATCAAGCGCAATAAACAGAAATGAAGCAATGGAGTAGTTATTGTGAATGTAAATTTCTTTGTCACCTGTATTGGTGATGCACTGAAATCACGGATGGCACGAGACTCCGTATTGCTGCTGGAAAAACTGGGTTGTCGCGTGAATTTCCCTGAAAAACAGGGGTGCTGTGGCCAGCCAGCCATCAACAGCGGCTATATCAAAGAAGCGATCCCAGGGATGAAAAACCTGATCGCCGCCCTGGAAGACAACGACGACCCGATTATCTCCCCGGCAGGCTCCTGTACCTACGCAGTAAAAAGCTACCCGACCTATCTGGCCGATGAACCGGAATGGGCGCTGCGTGCCGAGAAAGTTGCCGCGCGTATGCAGGATCTCACCTCTTTTATCGTGAACAAACTGGGCGTGGTGGATGTCGGCGCTAGCCTGCAGGGACGGGCGGTGTATCACCCTTCCTGTAGCCTGACCCGCAAGCTGGGTGTAAAGGAAGAGCCGCTCACGCTGCTGAAAAACGTGCGTGGACTGGAGCTGCTGACGTTTGCCGATCAGGACACCTGCTGCGGCTTTGGCGGGACGTTCTCGGTCAAGATGGCCGAGATATCCGGCGAGATGGTGAAAGAGAAAGTCTTACATCTGATGGATGCGAAGCCGGAATATTTGATTGGCGCGGACGTCAGCTGCCTGCTGAATATTGGCGGTCGACTGCAACGGGAAGGCCAGCCGGTCAAAGTGATGCATATTGCTGAAGTGCTGATGAGCCGCTGAGGGGAATGAGATGTCAATAAAAACCAGCGATGTAGAATTTAAACTGCGTATTCGTCAGCAGATAGAAGATCCGATCATGCGCAAAGCCGTGGCCAATGCGCAGGAGCGTATCGGCGCGAATCGCCAGAAAATGGTCGATGAATTAGGCCACTGGGAAGACTGGCGCGATCGTGCCAGTCAGATCCGCGATCATGTTCTGAGCAACCTCGACGCTTACCTGTATCAGCTCTCAGAAAAAGTAACGCAAAACGGCGGTCACGTCTATTTTGCCAAAACCAAAGAAGAGGCCACCCGCTACATTTTGCAGGTCGCGCAGAGTAAAAACGCGAAGAAGGTGGTGAAGTCCAAGTCGATGGTGACCGAAGAGATCGGCGTCAACCATGTGCTGCAGGATGCCGGAATTCAGGTGATCGAAACCGACCTGGGTGAATACATTCTGCAACTGGATCAGGACCCACCTTCGCACGTCGTGGTCCCGGCTATTCATAAAGATCGCTACCAGATCCGCCGGGTGCTGAACGAGCGCCTGGGCTACGACGGCCCGGAAACGCCAGAAGCGATGACCTTATTCATTCGCCAGAAGATCCGCGAGGATTTCCTCAGTGCTGAAATTGGCATTACCGGTTGTAACTTTGCCGTCGCGGAAACCGGTTCTGTTTGCCTGGTGACCAACGAAGGCAATGCGCGCATGTGCACCACGCTGCCGAAAACGCACATTGCGGTGATGGGGATGGAGCGTATCGCACCGACCTTTGCTGACGTGGATGTGCTGATCACCATGCTGGCGCGCAGTGCTGTAGGGGCTCGTCTGACAGGCTATAACACCTGGCTGACCGGCCCGCGTGAGGCGGATAACGTTGATGGACCGGAAGAGTTCCACCTGGTGATTGTCGATAACGGCCGTTCGCAGGTGCTCGGTTCTGAGTTTCGCGATGTGCTGCGCTGCATCCGCTGCGGAGCCTGTATGAACACCTGTCCGGCCTACCGCCACATTGGTGGACATGGGTATGGCTCAATCTATCCAGGTCCTATCGGCGCGGTGATTTCTCCGCTGCTCGGCGGCTATAAAGATTTCAAAGATCTGCCGTATGCCTGTTCGCTCTGCACGGCCTGCGACAGCGTTTGTCCGGTACGTATTCCGTTATCAAAACTGATCCTGCGTCATCGTCGCGTTATGGCTGAAGAGGGCATTACCCCGAAAGCCGAGCGCCGGGCGATAAAAATGTTCGCGTATGCCAATAGTCATCCTGGGCTGTGGAAAGTGGGGATGATGGCAGGCGCGCATGCGGCGAGCTGGTTCATCAATGGCGGTAAAACGCCGCTCAAGGTTGGCGCGATTGGTGACTGGATGGAGGCGCGCGATCTGCCTGATGCTGACGGCGAGAGCTTCCGCAGCTGGTTTAAGAAACATCAGGCGCAGGAGAAAAAGAATGGATAACCGTACCGCGTTTTTAAACACCATCGCCCAGGCGCTGGGCCGCCCGTTGCGATTCGAACCGCAAGCGGATGCCGCGCCGGTGAACAACTATGCCAATGAGCGCCTGACTGAACTTAGCCCCGAGCTGCGCTGTGATGCGTTTATCCAGTTTGCCAGCGAAGTGATGCTGGCCCGCTGTGAGTTGACTCGCGAGGACCAGGCCGCAGACACGGCGCTTCGTCTGTGCGAAGAATTGGGTCATCAACCGGTGGTGCTGAGCGGCGACAGCCGATTGGTGGAACTGGGGATAACCGAACGCCTGCAGCAGGAATGCAATGCCGTGGTCTGGGATCCGGCTCGCGGTAGCGAAAATATTACCCAGGCCGAGCAGGCGAAAGTCGGCGTAGTGTATGCCGAGTACGGCTTAACGGAGTCCGGCGGCGTGGTGCTGTTTTCCGCACCCGAGCGAGGGCGTTCCCTGAGCCTGTTGCCGGAGTCCTCGATTTTCGTGCTGCGTAAAAGCACCATTCTGCCGCGGGTGGCGCAGCTGGCAGAAATTCTGCATCAGAAGGCGAAGGCCGGTGAGCGGATGCCGTCGTGCATTAATATCATTAGCGGGCCCAGTTCAACGGCGGATATTGAGCTTATCAAGGTGGTTGGGGTGCATGGTCCGGTGAAAGCGGTGTATCTGATTATTGAAGATTGTTGAGGCAGGATGGAAAACCGCTCTGGCGCTATAGGCCAGAGCGGTATCGACGTTATGCAATCATGCTGATGATCAACACGATTATCAGGCCAACCACGGAGTTTACCAGCTCCAGAAGACCCCAGGTTTTCAACGTGTCCTTCACTGACAGGTCAAAGTAACCTTTGAACAGCCAGAAGGAGGCATCGTTGATATGCGTCAGGGTGTTAGAACCTGCCGCCGTTGCCAGCACCAGTAACGCCGGATCGACCCCCACCAGTTGACCGGTTGCCGGGTCGAGGATCGCTGCGCTAATAATCCCCGCCGCCGTCATGGCGGAGACCACGCCCTGGCCGGTTGCCAGACGAATCAGCACGGTGATCAGCCACGCCATGATATACGGAGAAATATTGCCGTGTGACATCAGCATGCCGATGGTATCGCCGATGCCGGTATCGATAATGGTTTGTTTCAGAACGCCGCCCGCGCCGATGATCAGGATCACCATGGCGATGCTTTTCACCGCGTTTTCAAAGGCGTTCATCACCCATTGCATGTCATGGCCGCGTGCGGTACCAAACAGCACGAAGGCGACAACCATGGCGATAAACATCGCAATTGGGGAGGAGCCTAAGAAGTTGACCACTTCCCACGCCTGCGTCCCTTTCACCAGCCAGATGTTGGCGATAGTGGTGGAGATCATGATGATCGCCGGGATCAGCGGTACCAGAATCGACACACCGAATGACGGCAGGTTGTTCTGGTCAACCGGTACATCGGCTTTCATAAATGAAGGCGTTGGGCGTTCAAGGTTACCGAGGAATTTTGGCAGGATCAGACCCGCACAGATAACGCTCGGAATAGTGACCAGAATACCGTAGATATAGACCATACCCATGTCGGCACCATAGGCGTTTACCAGTGCCACCGGGCCCGGCTGTGGCGGGAACAGTGAGTGTGCGGTGGTCGCTGCGGCAACGGCCGGAATGGCCAGTTTCAGGAACGGGATCTTCGCTTCTGCGGCAATGACGATCACCAGCGGTGCCAGCATAATAAAGGCCACTTCGTAGAACATCGCCAGGCCGAAGATCAGGCCGATAATGATCACCGACAGCTGCACATAGCGCAGGCCGAGTCGCGCCAGCAGCGTATGAGCAATCTGATGCGCCGCCCCGGAATCGACCATCAGTTTACCGATGACCGCACCGAACACCACGATAATTGCCAGTTCACCCAACGTACCGCCGAAGCCGGATTTCATGGTGTGCAGCAGCTCCATTAAATCCATCCCCGCCAACATGCCGACGGAGAGTGCTGCCAGCAGCAGGGCGACCATTGAGTTTATTTTGAAACGCAAATTGAGCACCAGCATGAGGCCGATGCCGAATACAACCCACAGAATATTGAGAACGTGCATAAAACGTCTACCTTGTTTTGGTTGAACCATTATGATTTTGGTTGAGATGTTACACATATTGGTTAACCATTGATGCGATGAATATCACAATCCATATTCAATGTTGACATTGATAACAGACTGTTCCCTTTCAGGCCGCGCCCTGCAGGCCATTTCCTCTTAACTTCATCACGTTACCTCACAATTCGTGTCAGACCACTGATACAGTTTTTGTGATTTGGTTAACCAATTTTGTTGTTTAGGTTGACATGTGGGGACGAAAGGTAGAATTTATGCGCCATGTCGTCCGGTTTGCTGGCGTAATGCGTTGAGCACTCCGGCAGTTGAGTAAGTCGTGGCTCGCGGTGTTTGCGCCGGGGGCCAACAATGTAAAGAGGTTAAAAGCATGGAACAGACATGGCGCTGGTACGGTCCTAACGATCCGGTTTCTTTAGCTGATGTGCGTCAGGCAGGCGCTACCGGTGTTGTTACCGCCTTGCACCATATCCCGAACGGGGAAGTGTGGTCAGTTGAGGAAATCGAAAAACGCAAAGCTATCGTTGAACAGGCAGGGCTGGTCTGGTCGGTTGTCGAAAGCGTACCGATCCACGAAGACATTAAAACCCGTTCCGGTAACTATCTGCAGTGGATTGCCAACTACCAACAGAGCCTGCGCAACCTGGCGCAGTGCGGTATTCGCACCGTGTGCTACAACTTCATGCCAGTACTCGACTGGACGCGTACCGATCTGGAATATGTCCTGCCGGACGGCTCCAAAGCATTGCGCTTTGACCAGATTGAATTCGCCGCCTTTGAGATTCATATCCTCAAACGTCCCGGAGCAGAGGCAGACTACACCGCTGAAGAGGTCGCTCAGGCACAGGAACGCTTCACCACCATGACCGAAGAAGATAAAGCGCGTCTGACCCGCAATATCATCGCCGGTCTGCCGGGGGCGGAAGAAGGTTATACCCTTGACCAGTTCCGTCAGCACCTTGAGCGCTACAAAGATATCGATAAAGCCGCGCTGCGCGAAAACTTTGCCGTCTTCCTGAAGGCGATTATTCCGGTTGCTGAAGAAGTCGGTGTGCGCATGGCGGTACACCCGGACGATCCGCCGCGCCCGATCCTCGGCCTGCCACGCATTGTTTCCACCGTAGAAGATATGCAGTGGATGGTTGATACGGTCAACAGTATGGCGAACGGTTTCACCATGTGCACCGGCTCTTACGGTGTTCGTGCGGACAACGATCTGGTTGATATGATCAAACAGTTTGGCCCACGCATTTACTTCACCCACCTGCGTTCCACGCTGCGTGAAGATAACCCGAAAACCTTCCATGAAGCGGCGCATCTTAATGGTGACGTGGATATGTATGAAGTGGTGAAAGCGATTGTTGAAGAAGAGCATCGCCGTAAAGCCGAAGGTAAAGAAGATTTAATTCCAATGCGCCCGGATCACGGTCACCAGATGCTGGACGATCTGAAAAAGAAAACGAACCCAGGCTATTCCGCGATTGGTCGCCTGAAAGG
Source organism: Citrobacter sp. Awk 2 (assembly GCF_028069815.1). Taxonomy (NCBI): domain Bacteria; kingdom Pseudomonadati; phylum Pseudomonadota; class Gammaproteobacteria; order Enterobacterales; family Enterobacteriaceae; genus Citrobacter; species Citrobacter sp. Awk 2. The sequence continues at coordinate 3,018 of NZ_JANEWL010000137.1, read as the reverse complement.
GCTGGCGGAAGTGCGCGGCGTTGAGATGGCTATCCAGCGCGCTTTCTTTAGCCGCTAAATCAGACCGGCCGGCAACCTGTCGGGCCGGCTTTTTTCTTTTCTCTTCCCGTCGGTATTTCCGACGGGTTCTGGAGTTCACGATGACAACGACAATTGCCAATAGCAAACTGCCGGTTGCGCGCCCTGCATGGGATAATTCGCGCCTGCAATCCCGTATTGTTCACCTCGGATGCGGGGCTTTTCACCGGGCGCACCAGGCGCTGTACACCCATCATCTGCTGGAAACCACGGACAGCGACTGGGGTATCTGTGAAGTGAACCTGATGCCGGGTAACGACTGTGTACTGATTGAAAATCTGCAAAAACAACAGCTGCTGTATACCGTGGCGGAAAAAGGCGCGGACAACACCGTACTGAAAGTGATTGGCTCGATGAAAGAAGCCATGCACCCGGATCTTGACGGCTGCGACGGTATTTTGCGTGCGATGGCGCGTCCGCAGACGGCAATTGTCTCGCTGACGGTCACGGAAAAAGGCTACTGCACCGATGCCGCCAGCGGTCAGTTAGATCTCAATAACCCGTTGATTAAACACGATCTGGCAAATCCGACCGCGCCGAAATCGGCAATTGGCTATATCGTACAGGCGCTGCATCTGCGTCGTGAGCAGGGTCTGCCGGCCTTTACTGTGATGTCCTGCGACAACGTGCGTGAAAATGGCCACGTGGCGAAAGTTGCGGTGCTGGGGCTGGCGCAGGCACGCGACCCGCAGCTGGCGCAGTGGATTGAAGTAAACGCCACTTTCCCATGCACCATGGTGGATCGCATTGTTCCGGCGGCGACGCCAGAGACGTTGCAGGAGATTGCCGATCAACTGGGTGTTTACGATCCGTGCGCCATCGCCTGTGAACCGTTCCGTCAGTGGGTGATTGAAGACAACTTCGTGAACGGTCGCCCTGACTGGGATAAAGTCGGTGCACAGTTCGTTGCCGATGTTGTGCCGTTTGAAATGATGAAACTGCGCATGCTTAATGGCAGCCACTCTTTCCTTGCGTATCTGGGCTACCTCGGTGGTTATGAAACGATTGCCGATACCATGACCAACCCGGCGTACCGCAAAGCCGCGTTTGCATTGATGATGCAGGAGCAGGCTCCCACACTGTCGATGCCGGAAGGCACCGATCTCAATGCGTATGCGACCCTGCTGATCGAGCGTTTCAGCAATCCATCCCTGCGTCATCGTACCTGGCAGATTGCCATGGATGGCAGCCAGAAACTGCCGCAGCGCCTGTTGGACCCTGTTCGTCTGCACCTACAAAACGGCAGCGACTGGCGGCACCTGGCGCTGGGTGTGGCGGGCTGGATGCGCTATACCCACGGCGTGGATGAGCAGGGGCAGACCATTGACGTTGTCGACCCGATGCTGGCGGAATTCCAGCGCATCAATCAGCAGTATCAGGGCAGTGAACGCGTTATGGCCCTGTTGGGATTAAGCGGGATCTTTGGCCATGATTTAGCGGAAAACGCGGATTTTGTGGAAGCAATTATCGTGGCTTATCAGCAACTGTGCGAGAAGGGCGCGCGCGAGTGTGTCGCAACACTGCACGCTGACGCATAACGCCCGAACTATGACGGGTCAATCAAAATATCTGTTTGGTTGACCCGTTTTCTGTTTTTGGCTTGCCGCAAATGCTATAGTTCAGGCGACATAAAGGTTATTTGTAGGCCTGATAAGGTGCGTCCTGCCATCCGACCTACGGATCTGAATAAACGCATCTGACGGATAGAACATAATGAAATCGAACACTTCTCAGCAAAGGCCCTACCAGGAAGTGGGTGCCATGATCCGCGATCTCATTGTCCAGACGCCATACCAACCCGGCGAGCGCCTGCCCCCGGAGCGTGAAATAGCCGAGATGCTCAATGTCACCCGCACGGTGGTGCGCGAAGCGTTAATCATGCTGGAAATTAAAGGGCTGGTGGACGTGCGGCGTGGTGCCGGGATCTACGTTCTCGACAACGCTAACGCGCAGACAATCGACAGCACGGATATTAATCATTGCAATGATGCGGGGCCTTTTGAGCTGTTACAGGCACGCCAGCTATTAGAGAGCAATATCGCCGAGTTTGCCGCATTGCAAGCCACGCGCGAGGATATCGTCAAAATGCGCCAGGCATTGCTACTGGAAGAACGTGAGCTGGCCTCCAGCGAACCAAACGGCTCGGAAAGCGGCGACATGCAGTTTCACCTTGCCATTGCCGAGGCCACGCACAACAGTATGCTGGTCGAGTTATTTCGTCAGTCATGGCAGTGGCGTGAGAACAACCCGATGTGGATCCAACTGCACAGCCACCTTGACGATACCCATTACCGCAAAGAATGGATGGGCGACCACAAGCAGATCCTGGCGGCACTCATTAAAAAAGATGCCCGCGCGGCCAAACTGGCAATGTGGCAGCATCTGGAAAACGTTAAACAGCGACTGCTGGAGTTTTCAAACGTTGATGACATCGACTTTGATGGTTATCTGTTTGACTCCTGGCCGTTGGATACGGTTAACGCCTGATTTTTCTTCCCTTTTACAACGTGGGCCATCCCGGCCCACGTATCACTTCCCACTGATTTCCTCTGACTATTTTCCCCGTCCGGACGCGACGTAAAATAATGTTTCCATCAATGCAGATGGCGTTTTTTGCAGCGTTATCGCGGGGCGAAAATTGACATATATCAATTAAAAACAACTTATTTTCGCGTGCAAAAAAATGCATCATTTACCTTATTTTTACCTTTTCGTGCTTATTTTTCGACAAAACAGGTCAATGCGAAGTGAGAATCACATTGATTTTCCCAACGGTTAGTGCCGTTAATGTGTACTTAAAGGCGTATAAAAACAGAGGATTTGGATAAAAGTAGACATTAATCACGCTCCGTAACCTATTGGTCAGAATGATGTTTTGATTGCGCAGGTTGATGACTCGTCCAGCCGCTCCCATTTTAATCAAATGAGTAAGAAAAAATA
>NZ_JANEWL010000136.1:0-9531 GCF_028069815.1 Citrobacter sp. Awk 2 | reverse complement strand
CTTGCAACCCAGGCTCCCGGCGGGAAAATCGTCGCTGCGCGATTCATTCGTCTTATGCCGTCTGCCTGTCGGGTCGGGGCCGAGCCTGCATCCCTGCAGGCCGTCCCCTCTGCCCGCATCCCTGCGGGCAGACCCGGTCAGCCGTCAACGACTCATCGATTTTCAGCCGGACATGAGTCATCGCTTCAACTCTCTGACTTCCTGTTAAATCTGTTTTGCTGTTCAGATATATTCAAATAAAAATACAGATGGTCAGGCGTGGCTGGTCCGGCTGAAAATTGCCGGGAGCAATTTTGAACAGCGCTTGCGCTGGCCCCGAAGGGGTGAGCCCCAGGGATGGGGCGAATATTCCACGAAGTGGCAATTTTCCGTGCCGGGAGCCGGGATTGTAAAGGGTGCGGCGATAGCACCCTTTACACGTTCACAGGAACCGGTACATAAGAGAAGTAATGAACATAAGGTGAACGGAACAATGCCTCAGATTCATCATCCTGGTCAGTGGAGGTTGATTGATTCACTGCCGGATGGCGGCGCTTGCGCCTTATCCGGCCTACAAAAGCATGCAAACCGTAATCACGGACATTAACCTCAGGTACAAACCACTTTAATTGCCAGGCCTCCACGTGAGGTTTCACGGTATTTGTCGTTCATGTCTTTGCCCGTCTCGTACATGGTCTCGATCACTTTATCGAGTGACACGCGTGGCTCGGACGTCCGGCGTAACGCCATTCGTGCGGCGTTGACGGCTTTCACTGCGTTGATCGCATTACGCTCAATGCACGGTATCTGCACTTGTCCGGCCACCGGGTCACAGGTAAGGCCAAGGTTATGCTCCATCGCGATCTCAGCCGCAATGCAGACCTGCGCAGGGCTACCACCAAGCAATTCCGTCAGCCCGGCCGCCGCCATTGAGCAGGCCACACCAATTTCGCCCTGACAGCCGACTTCGGCACCAGAAATCGAGGCGTTCATCTTATACAGCGCGCCTATCGCCCCGGCAGCCAGTAAATAGCGGGCGATGGAATTGGCATTCACCGGACGGCGGAATTTGTCGTAATAAGCCAGCACGGCAGGGATAATCCCGCATGCGCCATTGGTCGGTGCGGTCACAACCCGACACCCGGCGGCGTTTTCTTCGCTCACGGCCAGCGCGAACATGTTGATCCAGTCAATGACGTTCATCGGATCGCTGGACAAGTTATCGCTGGAGACCAGCAACCGACGCAGTGCCACGGCGCGGCGCGGAACGTTAAGCGGGCCAGGCAGGACGCCTTCGGTGTTCATGCCGCGCTCAATCCCGGCGTGCATGACGTCCCAGATGGCGGCAAAGCCAGCATCAATTTCTTCTTTGCTGCGCATCGCCAGTTCGTTTTGCATCATCAGGCCGGAGACCGACAGCCCGTTACGCTCGCACAGTTTCAGCAGTTCACTGGCGGAATGAAAATTGTAGGGCACATGTGCTTCAACATCATGCGCCTGACCAAATTGCTCCTCTTCAACGATAAAACCACCGCCGACGGAGTAATAGGTTTTGCTTAATAGTGTCTCGGTGTCGTTCCACGCGGTGATACGCATGCCATTCTCATGGCGCGGCAGCGTTTCGGTATGAAAGAGAATATTTTCGTCTGGGGAGAAATCGACAACATGTGTGCCCTCGGCAACCGGTAAACGCCCGGTACGGGCTACTTCCTGTGTAAAACCAGCGATTGAATCTATGTTAACGTTTTGCGGACTGTTACCTGCCAGTCCCATCATGATGGCGACATCTGTCGCATGACCTTTTCCGGTCAGGGAAAGCGATCCATAAAGATCGACCACAATATGCGTAGCTTTGGGGAGTTCCCCGCTGCTGACCAACAGATCGATAAAGCTTTTACCTGCGTTCATTGGCCCCACGGTATGGGAGCTGGAAGGTCCAATGCCAATCTTAAAAATATCGAATGCGCTAATCATATCCACACCCTCGGATTGCCGTTCAGTGAAGACCAGGTTTCACACTCATTAAAGGATCGGGGCGATCCACACGACCGCCCCGCAGGGGATTACACCGTGTCGCCACGTACGGCGATGGCTTCGATCTCCAGCTTCACATCCTTCGGTAAGCGGGCGACCTGCACGCAACTGCGCGTGGGGTAGATAGCCTTGTGCTCATCAAAGAACTGCTGGTACACCTGGTTAATGGTGGCGAAGTCGTTCAGGTCGGAAACGAAAACGGTCGTCTTCACGATATCGCTCACTTTCAAACCTGCGGACTCGACGATCGCTTTCACGTTTTCCAGGCTTTGACGCGCCTGATCGGATACGTTTTCAGCCACTTCACCGGTCTGCGGACATACCGGGATTTGACCTGACGTCAACACCATGCTGCCCAGATCCACACCTTGTACGTAAGGCCCAATCGCCCCTGGCGCACATTCGGTTGCAATAACTTTTCTCATAGCCCCTCCGGCGTCAAAGCGCCTGGGTGAAAGTACGGGAAATGACATCCTGCTGCTGTTCACGGGTCAACGCATTGAAGCGCACCGCATAACCAGACACACGGATCGTCAGGTTCGGATAGTTTTCCGGGTGCTCAATCGCATCCATCAACATTTCACGATTCATGACGTTAACGTTCAGATGCTGCCCACCTTCCACATGCGCTTCATGATGGAAGTATCCGTCCAGCAGACCAACCAGGTTGGTTTTACGCACGCCATCCTCTTTGCCCAGCGCTGCCGGCACAATGGAGAAGGTGTACGAGATACCGTCTTTGGCATAGGTGAACGGCAGTTTAGCGACCGAGGTTAACGACGCCACCGCACCTTTACGATCGCGGCCGTGCATCGGGTTCGCCCCTGGTGCAAACGGCGTGCCTGCGCGACGTCCATCCGGCGTGTTACCGGTTTTCTGGCCGTACACCACGTTGGAGGTGATGGTCAGAATGGACTGTGTCGGCACCGCGTTACGATAGGTAGGCAACACTTTAATTTTCTTCATAAAGCGTTCGACCAGGTCACAGGCAATGCTGTCTACGCGCTCATCGTTGTTACCGTATTGCGGATAGTCGCCTTCAATTTCGAAATCGACAGCCAGACCATTTTCATCACGAATTGGTTTCACTCGTGCGTACTTAATCGCTGACAGAGAATCCGCCGCTACGGAGAGGCCCGCCATACCACACGCCATCGTGCGATACACGTCACGATCGTGCAGCGCCATCAGCGACGCTTCGTAGCTGTACTTGTCGTGCATGTAGTGGATGATATTCAGAGCGCTGATGTACTGCACGGCCAGCCAGTCCATAAAGTGGTCCAGGCTCTCCATCACCGTGTCGTAATCCAGCACATCATCCATCAGTGGCGCGGTTTTCGGTCCGACCTGGATTTTCAGTTTCTCATCCACACCGCCGTTGATTGCGTACAGCAACGTTTTGGCGAGGTTGGCACGTGCGCCGAAGAACTGCATTTGTTTGCCGATAACCATCGGGCTGACGCAACAGGCAATGGCATAGTCATCGCTGTCAAAGTCTGCACGCATCAGGTCGTCGTTTTCATACTGTAAAGACGAGGTGATGATAGACACCTGGGCGGCATATTTTTTGAAAGCAATCGGTAGCTGCTCAGACCACAGCACCGTCAGGTTCGGCTCAGGTGCCGGTCCCATGGTGTGCAGCGTATGCAGGTAGCGGAACGAGTTTTTCGTCACCAGCGTGCGGCCATCCAGCCCCATCCCACCGATAACTTCGGTCGCCCAAATAGGGTCACCAGAGAACAGGGTGTCGAATTCCGGCGTACGCAGGAAGCGCACCATACGGATCTTCATGATGAAGTGGTCGATCAGTTCCTGCGCCTGCTGCTCGGTTAAGGTACCTGCTTTAAAGTCACGCTCAATGTAGATATCGAGGAACGATGCGGTACGGCCCAGCGACATAGCGCCGCCATTCTGAGATTTCACCGCAGCCAGGTAAGCAAAGTACACCCACTGTACCGCTTCCTGCGCATTACGCGCCGGACGGGAGATATCGCAGCCGTATTTCGCCGCCATTTCCTGCATTTGCAGCAGGGCACGACGGTGCTCAGACAACTCTTCACGCAGGCGAATCGTGGCTTCAAGATTCTGCCCCCACTCCAGGTTCGACTGAAGATCGGCAAATTGCAGTTCACGTTCACGCACCAGGTAGCGAATACCGTACAGCGCCACGCGGCGGTAGTCACCGATAATGCGGCCACGACCATAGCCATCCGGCAGACCAGTCAGTACGCCGGATTTACGGCAGCGCAACATATCCGGAGAGTAGGCATCGAACACACCCTGATTATGGGTTTTACGCAGTTCTGTAAACTGATATTCAAAATCAGCGTCCATCTCACGACCATAAGCATCAAAAGAGCTTTTGATCATGTTGATGCCGCCAAACGGATGCAGAGCGCGCTTGAGCGGCTTATCCGTTTGCAGACCGACAATCTTTTCCAGTTCTTGTTCAATATACCCCGCATCGTGTGCGGTAATTGTCGTTGCAATATTGGTATCGAAATCAACCGGCGCGTGCGTTGAGTTTTCAATACGGATGCCCGCCATGACTTTTTCCCACAGCGCAGTGGTCGCAGGCGTAGCTTCGGCGAGGAAAGATTCATCCCCTTCATAAGGCGTGTAGTTGTGCTGAATAAAATCACGGACATTAATTTCTTCTTTCCAGTCCGTACCTTTAAAGCCGTTCCAGGCTTCGGCATACAGCATATCGCTGGTATCGATATTTACCTTCATGAAAAATAATCTCTCTGCTGAAAATTAATTATGCAAATTCTACTGGTGTATTAATTTTGCCCAACGCAATGGCATCACGTGCAATCATTTTCTCTTCATTTGTGGGAATTACCGCACAAATAACACGAGCATCTTTATTAGAGATAATTCTTTCGCCATGGGAATTTGGCAGGCTATTCATCTCGCTGTCGATATTCACCCCTAAAACGGCGAGGTGTTCAATCACCAGGCGGCGAATTAATACTGAATTCTCACCAATTCCACCGGTGAAAATAATCCCATCAAGACGATGCAACGATGCAGCATGTCCGGCGATATGACGCGCAATACGATGCACAAACGTTTTAATCGCCAGTTGTGCGCGTTCGTGTCCCTCGTGCCAGGCTTTTTCCAGTGTACGTAAGTCGGACGACAAACCGGAAATACCCAACAGGCCAGATTCCTTATTCACTACGCGCTCAAGGTCGCTCAGCGTCTGGTTGGTTTCACTGGCGATCCACGCCATCGCACCGAAGTCCACATCACCGCTGCGGGTCCCCATCATCAGGCCTTCCAGCGGCGTCATCCCCATCGAGGTATCCACGCTCTGTCCATTACGAACCGCACAGATAGACGCCCCATTCCCGAGGTGAGCCACAACCAGGCCAGAATCATCATGCGGTAGCTCAAGCAGCTCATGCGCACGTTGAGAAACATAACGGTGCGACGTGCCGTGGAAGCCATAACGACGAACACCCAGCTCCTCAAAATATTTCCACGGTAAACCGTACATATACGCTTCAGGCGCCATTGTCTGGTGGAAGCTGGTATCAAATACCGCGACCTGCTGCACGCCCGGGAAAAGGTGCTGCGCGGACTCGATCCCACTCAGGTTCGCATAATTATGTAACGGTGCTAAAGGAGAGACCCGGCGAATATTCTCGATAACTTCGTCAGTAATAATTGCTGATTCGGTAAAGATATTTCCGCCGTGGGCAATACGGTGGCCAATTAAGGCCACGCTGTCCATTAAATTACGGCTCTCCAGTTCAACGGCAATAGCCTTTAATGCATCTTCGTAGCTGTGGTGAGCCAGCTTAGCTGGCTCTCCTCCATTAATTGCTATGAACGCATTTTCAGAGTTAATACCGTCTGCAATTCCCGCCATTAAAACTTCACAGTTTGCTGCATCCAGCACTGAGAATTTAATTGAAGATGAACCGCAGTTAATAACCAGTACTACCGGAAACTCATTCATTTCACTACTCCGCTCATCCTGAGCTTATGGATTAAAACAGTTTGTAAACGATGTTCAGGATGGTCAGCAAACCAATCACGGTAACAAACACGTTATCCAGACGGCCACGGTATTTCGCCAGTGACGGCGCTTTACGGATGGCATACATCGGCAGCAGGCAGAGCAGTGAGGCGATAATTGGCGCACCCATCGCTTCAATCAGGTCCAGAATGTTCGGGTTGGCGTAAGCCACAACCCAGGTGGACCCCATGATGAAGATCATGCTGATAGTGTTGAGTTTACCGGCGGAAACTTTGGTTTTATCGCCTTTGTAACCAAACTTCAGCACCAGACCGTTCAGACCTTCCAGCGTGCCCAGATAGTGGCCGAAGAAAGATTTGAAGATAGCAACCAGTGCAATGATTGAAGCACCGTATTCCAGAACGGTCGCGAAGGTGGACTTCGTCCCGGACAGTGAAGCGAAGTGGTTCGCCAGATAAGACAGTACTGGAATGTTCTGCGCTTTCGCATCCGCCATGTTTGCCGGAGAGAGTGTGAACAGGCAGCTAAAGGCGAAGAACATTACCACCGCAACCATCAGCATACTGGCGCGAGAGATAATTTTAGAACATTTCTGCTCGGTAAATTCACGACCAAAATCTTTCTCATACTCTTCACGTTTAGAGACCACGAAGGAAGAAACAATCGGCGAGAAGTTGAAAGAGAACACCATGATGGAAATACCCAGCCACACAGTGACCAGAATACCGTCATGACCCGTCAGCGCGATATTGCTGAGATCAACCTGTTGGATAACTGCAGAGTTCCAGTAAGGAATCAGGGACAGGGAGATAAGCACCAGGCTGGCAATAAACGGCCACACCAGGTAGCTCATCACTTTAACCATCAGGTCCTTACCAAACCAGATGACGAATGCCATCAGCAGCAGCAGGAACAGGGCGACAAAGCCGCGGTTCAGCGCAGGCATCTGCAACTGGTTTTCCCAGAAGGTCATAAAGGTGTTGGTAATGGTGACGCCGTAAATCCACAGCAGCGGACAAATCGCAAAGAAGTAGAGGAACGTGATAACCACACCGCCCGTTTTACCAAAGTGCTCTTCAACCGTTTCTGTGATGTTGCCGGAAGGATTAGAACCAGAAAGACACAGGCGTGCCAGCGCACGGTGGCAATAGAAAGCGATGGGGTATGCTAACACCAGCATCAACAGAATGGGGATCAAGCCGCCAAAACCTGCGCGGATAGGGAAGAACAACACCCCGGCGCCGATGGCTGTACCAAATAAACCCAGTGTCCAGGTGGTGTCCGATTTGCGCCAGGACGATTGTTTTGTCTGGCTGGATACAATGCTATCAGTAGTACTCATATCCTATCCTCAACGAAGTATATTAAGCGTCAACTAAACCAGTAATTTGGGATACACGAGAAAGATCGATATTACCGCCAGAAATAATGCTGACTGTTTTTCTGTTCTGGATATAGCTATCTAATTTCCCGCTTAATAATGCTGCGCATGCCAGCGCGCCGGCACCTTCAGTCACAACTTTATTTCGCTGAATTAATGCCACCATGCTGTTGCGAATTTCATCTTCGCTGACCAGGACAATGTCATCTACCAACTCACGAACGATTTCATACGTTAAAGTACCCGGGCGAGAGACGTCACAACCATCCGCCAGGGTGCCGGTCGTTCGGTGCGTGGTTATTTCTCCAGCGTGGAAAGATGCCGCCATGCCGTGAACGTTTTCAGACTGCACACCAATAATTCTAATTGTTGGGTTGATAGATTTAATTGCTACGGCAATACCCGCAATCAGTCCGCCACCGCCAATTGGCACAATCACGTTATCGACATCGTATAAATCTTCTAAAATTTCCAGGCCAATCGTTCCCTGGCCGGCAATCACTTTTGGATCATCATATGGCGGAATAAAGATACGGCCTTCAGTTTCTACAATCTCGCTGACCTTCGCGATAGTGTCGTTGAAGTTATCGCCGTGCAGCACAACTTCTGCGGAGTAATCGCAGGTTGCCGCTACTTTAGATTTCGGCGCGCCTTTTGGCATCACCACTTTGCCGTCGATACCGAGCATAGCGCAGGAGAGAGAAACGCCCTGCGCATGGTTACCCGCAGAACACGCCACCACACCTTTACGTCTTTCAGCTTCGGTTAATGAACTGAGCTTATTAAAAGCACCACGGATTTTAAATGAGCCGGTACGCTGCATGTTTTCGAATTTGAGGAAAATTTCCCCTTTGCAACGTTCACTAAAATAGTTAGAGCGAGGCATTCCCGTTTTATAAATTTTCCCCGCCAGTCTTTTTTTCGCTTCGAGGATATCTTCAATTGCAACTGGGAGATCGTATGTAATGTGCATTAGAACCTCTTACTAGGGTATTAAAGTAAATAGATAGCCGTGACCATTGTCAGATATAGACAGATGGCGTTTATTTTGTGTTAAAACAAATTCAATCTTTAATCAATTTCAATTAATTGCCTTCGTCTCCGACAATTATATGATGAATATTCTTTGGCTAATTCCACCAAAATAGATGCTGCTTTTTTAATTCGATAATTTTTCGACCATACGGCGGCATAACGCGCGACAGGTAAGGTTTCTTCTACCGGGATAGTAATAAACTGGTTTGAGCCAAACGGTGTGGTCATATCGCAGGGAATTACTGTTAAGAAATCAGCATTGAGAACAAGATTATAAATCGTAACGACAGAGTCTGTTTTAACGATGTTTTCACTGCTGATGCCATTATTTTGTAACGTGGTAAGAAGTTCGCTGTAGTACCCCATATTCGTTTGTGGCAACACCCACTGTTCGTTTTTCAACGCGCTCAGCGAGGTGATGCCGGTGCATGTTCGGGACTTGCTGGCAACCAGGATGAAGTCTGACTCAAAGAGCGGCTCGACGTGCAGATCGTGCAGTTTCATCTCATCACTTAGCGTACCGATGGCGAAGTCCAGACGCCCGTCACGAATCGCCGGTAAGAAGGAGGAGAGCTGAGCTTCATACATAGAAACCTGCGCTTTCGGGAACACTTCTTTGAATTTTTTAATCATGCCGGACATGATGGTAAAGGCAATCAGTGAAGGAAAGCCAAACGACACATCAACGACCGCGTTGCTGGTCATGCTGTTCATCTCATCAACCATGTTTTTCATTTCGCGGGTAATGGATTCAGACCATGAAAGCATCACCTGACCTGCCTGGGTCAGCGTCACACCGGTATTTTTACGTACGACTAACTCAATGCCAAAATAAGCCTCAACATCGTTAATGATTTTGCTGACAGCGGGTTGAGTTAAACCTAATTCTTTTGCAGCCGAGCCGATAGAACCACTTCTAATGACTTCCTGAAAGACCACTAAATGCTGTGTTTTAGGGAGAGTAATAGTATTCATATCGACCTGCGTTAATTACTTTGTTGACGGCAGGAAGTGTACCAAATTAAGCAATCGAGGATATGTGCGACCACTCACAAATCCCCTTCACTTACATTTTGTAAGATTATTATGAAACAATAAAACACTTTGTAAT
>NZ_JANEWL010000135.1:0-9616 GCF_028069815.1 Citrobacter sp. Awk 2 | reverse complement strand
ATTCAATATATTATCGCCATTACATTCATCAGGAATTACGACATAAGGCCGATGAAAAAATACGCCACTGTCTGACTGCCTTTCTGCGCGATTTTCCGTATAAAGAGAAACTAAAGTGTAAACAGCGCACGAGAGACTTGCGAAAAACTCTCTTGGTGCTAATGTGAGCGCTCCAAATACAGACTTTTCTGATTTGGGGACTCTTTTTGCCGTCCTGGCGTGTGTAATCGTTTTATCAAGGAATAAGCAGTATGCGTAAAATCGCATTTTTTCTTGCGATGCTTTTATTGCCGTGCGTTTCATTTGCCGGTTTGCTGAGCAGCGGCAGCCCAACCACGCCAATCAGCAAAGAATATAAGCAGCAATTGATGGGGTCCCCTGTCTATATTCAGATCTTTAAAGAAGAGCGGACGCTCGATCTGTACGTCAAGATGGGCGAACAGTATCAGCTGCTCGACAGCTATAAGATCTGTAACTACTCCGGTGGCTTAGGGCCCAAACAGCGTCAGGGTGATTTCAAAAGTCCGGAAGGGTTCTACAGCGTTCAGCGCGGGCAACTCAAACCAGACAGTCGCTTTTATAAAGCCATTAACATTGGCTTCCCTAACGCCTACGATCGTGCGCACGGCTACGAAGGTAAGTACCTGATGATCCACGGTGCCTGCGTTTCTGTCGGTTGCTATGCGATGACCGACAACGGTATTGATGAGATTTTCCAGTTTGTGACCGGCGCTCTGGTATTCGGCCAGTCCAGCGTTCAGGTGAGCATTTACCCGTTCCGCATGACTGACGCGAACATGCAGCGCCATAAGTTTTCGTATTACAAAGATTTCTGGTCGCAGCTAAAACCGGGATACGATTACTTTGAACAAACGCGTAAGCCACCGACCGTTTCCGTTGTCGATGGCCGTTATATCGTCAGCAAGCCGTTGAGTCACGAAGTCATTCAGCCACAGCTGGCATCAAACTACACGCTCCCCGAGACAAAATAGCGCCCACTCGCCTGGCATAATCTTTTGCCAGGTTTCGTTGCCCGTCAGTGGCTGAGTAGCAATAACAGTGACCACATCATTGGGTGTGGTCTCTGAGCTAAAATCAATTTCCACATCCTGATCCAGCAATGTCGCCACGCCAAACGGCGCACGACGCGTGATCCAAAACAGGTTGGTCGAACAGAAGGCCATCACATAGCGCCCGTCAGACAATAGCATGTTGAAGACGCCCTTCTCTCGCAGTTCTCCTGCCAGCGCCGCGATATATTTAAACACCGCCGTCATATTACCTGGCGTGCGCGGATAACGCTCGGTCAGCTTATGCAGCAGCCAGCAGAAGGCTTTTTCACTGTCGGTTTCGCCGACCGGACGGAAATTACCGGTTTCCAGCGATTTATAGCCGCTCAGCTGTCCGTTATGGGCATAGGTCCAGTTGCGTCCCCACAGTTCACGCGTAAACGGGTGGGTATTTTCCAGCGCCACTTCACCCCGATTCGCCTGACGAATATGGGCAATCACGGAACAGGATTTAATGGGATAGTCTTGAACCAGTTTGGCGATAGGCGAATTAAAGCTGGGTTGCGGATCTTTAAACGTACGGCAGCCCTTACCCTCGTAAAATGTAATACCCCAGCCGTCTTTGTGCGGCCCGGTACCTCCGCCGCGCTGAACCAGCCCGGTGAAGCTAAAGCAAATATCGGTTGGCACATTGGCGCTCATCCCGAGCAGTTCGCACATACATCACCTACCTTAAAACGGTTAATTGCCTGATAAGACCAGCAAAGCACAGCTCGTAGGCCGGATAAGACGCTTGCGTCGCCATCCGGCACAATACCCGATGGCGCTTCGCTTATCGGGTCTACAAGTTCCAGGTCCGATAAGACCGGCAAAAATTACCCGCTTACTTAACCATCTCTTTTTCGATCAACTGGATCAGGATATGGATCACTTTGATATGAATTTCCTGGATACGGTCGGCATAGCCAAAGTGCGGCACGCGAATTTCAATATCTGCGCTACCGGCCATTTTACCGCCATCTTTGCCGGTCAGGGTGATGACTTTCATTCCCTTCTCACGCGCCGCAGCAATCGCTTTAATCACGTTACCGGAGTTGCCCGATGTGGAGATGCCTAGCAGGACATCGCCTTCACGGCCAACCGCTTCAACGTAGCGGGAGAATACATAATCGTAACCAAAATCGTTGCTGACGCAGGAGATGTGGCTGACGTCAGAGATAGCGATAGCCGGGTAGCCCGGGCGGTTTTCACGATAGCGTCCAGTCAGCTCTTCGGCGAAATGCATCGCATCGCAATGGGAGCCGCCATTACCACAGGAAAGTACCTTCCCACCGGCTTTGAAGCTATCTGCCAACAGGACCGCCGCGCGTTGAATGGCGTGAATATTGGCGTCATCTTTAAGAAAATTAGCCAGCGTTTCCGCCGCTTCGCTCAGTTCGTTACGAATAAGATCCTGGTACATGAGGATATCCTTCAGCATGAATGTAAATGACAAGATGCAGTGTACCGGATAGCGCTACCAGCGAGAAGTACAAGCCACAGGAATGGCTGCTGCTTTTGATTTTTTGTGCCGGTTAAAACAACAACAATGTGAGCTTTGTTGTAATTATTTTGTAAACACATTGCTAAAAGAATTTACATACACTACAACCATATCATCACAAGTGGTCAGACCTCCTACAAGCAAGGGAGCTTTTCGTTATGATGATTTTGAGTATTATCGCTACGGTTGTTCTGCTCAGCGTTCTGTTTTATCACCGCGTGAGCTTATTCCTCAGCAGCTTAATTTTGCTCGCCTGGACGGCTGCGCTCGGCGTGGCTGGCCTGTGGTCAGTCTGGCTGCTGGTTCCTCTGGCCATTATTCTCGTACCGTTTAACTTTACCCCGATGCGTAAATCCATGATTTCCGCTCCCGTGTTCCGCGGTTTCCGTAAAGTCATGCCGCCAATGTCGCGTACTGAAAAAGAAGCGATCGATGCCGGTACAACCTGGTGGGAAGGTGACCTGTTCCAGGGCAAACCTGACTGGAAAAAACTGCACAACTATCCGCAGCCGCATCTGACTGCTGAAGAGCAGGCGTTTATCGATGGCCCAGTGGAAGAAGCATGCCGCATGGCGAACGACTTCCAGATAACCCATGAACTCGCGGATCTGCCGCCGGAATTGTGGGCATATCTAAAAGAACACCGCTTCTTCGCAATGATCATCAAGAAAGAGTACGGCGGGCTGGAATTCTCTGCGTATGCTCAGGCTCGCGTACTGCAGAAGCTCTCCGGTGTTTCTGGGATCCTGGCGATCACCGTCGGCGTGCCTAACTCATTAGGCCCTGGTGAACTGCTGCAGCATTACGGCACCGAAGAACAGAAAAACCACTATCTGCCGCGTCTGGCACGTGGTCAGGAAATCCCGTGTTTTGCACTGACCAGCCCGGAAGCCGGCTCTGATGCAGGTGCGATCCCTGATACCGGCGTGGTTTGTATGGGCGACTGGCAGGGCCAGCAGGTGCTGGGTATGCGCCTGACCTGGAACAAACGCTATATCACGCTGGCTCCTATTGCTACCGTTCTGGGTCTGGCGTTTAAACTCTCTGACCCAGAAAAACTGCTGGGTGGTGAGGAAGATCTTGGCATTACCTGTGCGCTGATCCCAACCTCAACGCCGGGCGTACAAATTGGCCGTCGTCACTTCCCGCTGAACGTGCCGTTCCAGAACGGACCTACGCTGGGTAAAGATGTCTTCGTTCCGATTGATTACATTATTGGTGGCCCGAAAATGGCCGGTCAGGGCTGGCGTATGCTGGTGGAATGTCTGTCCGTAGGACGCGGCATTACCCTGCCATCTAACTCTACGGGCGGCGTTAAATCCGTCGCCATGGCGACTGGCGCATATGCGCATATCCGTCGCCAGTTCAAAATCTCTATCGGCAAGATGGAAGGTATTGAAGAACCGTTGGCACGTATCGCCGGTAACGCCTATGTGATGGATGCCGCAGCGTCGCTGATTACCTACGGCATTATGCTGGGTGAGAAACCCGCGGTGCTGTCGGCTATCGTGAAATATCACTGTACTCACCGTGGACAGCAGTCAATCATCGATGCAATGGATATTACTGGCGGCAAAGGCATCATGCTTGGCGAAAGTAACTTCCTGGCCCGTGCTTATCAGGGTGCACCGATCGCCATTACCGTCGAAGGCGCCAACATCCTGACGCGTAGCATGATGATCTTCGGTCAGGGCGCAATTCGCTGCCATCCGTATGTACTGGAAGAGATGGCTGCGGCGCAGAATAACGACGTGAATGCGTTCGACAAACTGCTGTTTAAACATATTGGTCACGTAGGCAGTAATAAAGTGCGCAGCTTCTGGCTTGGTTTGACTCGCGGGTTAACCAGCAGCACGCCAACCGGTGATGCCACCAAGCGTTACTACCAGCACCTGAACCGTTTGAGTGCCAACCTGGCATTACTTTCAGATGTGTCCATGGCCGTATTGGGTGGTAGCCTGAAGCGTCGTGAACGTATCTCTGCTCGACTGGGTGATGTGTTAAGTCAGCTGTATCTGGCCTCCGCTGTGCTGAAGCGTTATGACGATGAAGGCCGGAATGAAGCCGACCTGCCGCTGGTTCACTGGGGCGTACAGGATGCGTTGTACAAAGCTGAACAGGCGATAGACGACTTGCTGAAAAACTTCCCGAACCGCCTGGTTGCCGGGTTGCTGAATGTGGTCATCTTCCCTACCGGTCGCCACTACCATGCACCGTCTGACAAGCTGGATCATAAAGTCGCGAAGATTCTGCAGGTTCCAAGCGCCACCCGTTCTCGTCTTGGTCGCGGTCAGTACCTGACGCCAAGCGAACACAACCCGGTTGGCTTACTGGAAGAGGCGTTGCTGGATGTCATTGCAGCCGACCCAATCCACCAGCGGATCTGCAAAGAGTTGGGTAAAAATCTACCGTTTACCCGCCTGGACGAGCTGGCACATAACGCGCTGGCCAAAGGACTGATTGATAAAGACGAAGCGGCGATTCTGGTGAAAGCCGAAGCAAGCCGTCTGCGCAGTATCAATGTTGATGATTTTGAACCCGAGGCGCTGGCGACTCAGCCGGTAAAGTTGCCAGAGAAAGTGCGTAAGGTCGAAGCAGCATAACGCTAACGCACAACGTTCAGCCCCGCTAAATGCGGGGCTTTTTATTGCCACATTTTCGTTAATGCTCATGCTACAGTGTCAAAATGCTGTTCAACGAGGAGCCTCGACCGTGCCAGGTTTAAAAATTACTCTGCTGCAACAACCACTGATCTGGATGGATGGCCCAGCCAACCTGCGCCATTTCGACAGACAACTGGAAACCGTCACCGGGCGTGACGTTATTGTGTTGCCTGAGATGTTTACCAGTGGATTTGCGATGGAAGCGGCAAACAAATCGTTGCCGCAAGAGGAAGTTGTAAGCTGGATGCGTAGCAAAGCGCAGCAGACGAATGCCCTGATAGCAGGTAGCGCGGCGATACAGTCTGAACGGGGACCCGTGAATCGTTTTTTGCTGGTTGAACCCGAAGGCACCGTGCATCTCTATGACAAACGCCATCTGTTCCGCATGGCAGACGAACATCAGCATTATCAGGCCGGTGAAGAACGCATCATCTTTGAATGGCGTGGTTGGCGTATTCTGCCGCTGGTCTGTTATGACCTGCGTTTTCCGGTGTGGTCACGTAACCGTAATGACTACGACCTCGCCTTGTATGTTGCCAACTGGCCCGCACCGCGCTCGCTGCACTGGCAGGTTCTGCTCACCGCACGGGCAATTGAAAATCAGGCGTATGTAGCAGGATGTAACCGTGTGGGAACCGATGGTAACGGCCATCATTATCGCGGTGATAGCCGGGTCATCAACCCACAGGGTGAAGTCATTGCCACCGCCGAGCCGCATCAGGCAACGCGAATTGATGCTGAGCTGTCGCTTTCGGCGCTACGCGAGTACCGCGAGAAATTTCCTGCCTGGCAGGATGCTGACGCTTTCACCCTGTAGAGATCGCCTTCCCTCCCGCCACGGACCTTGTATCCACGGCGGGATTGTTTCACTCCGTAACCAACCGCAAAACAAATTCGCGTGGCGACATGCATCGGGCAACGTATTCTGCAAGGGATAATCACGCGTCATTAACGAGTGATCTACACTATCAATAATTCCCTTATCAGGATGTCTAAATGAAGAACTTCGTACGTATGACCTTGCTGGCTGCCACTCTGGCTGGCGCCTCTTTTAGCACGCTTGCAGCAAACGTATCCAACGTTCCCGCGCCGGCTCAGGATCCGGTCGTTCAACACCTTAAGTTGACCAACGACCAGGTGGCGCAGATTAAAAAACTGCACCAACAGCTGGAAAACAACGTTGACCAGATTTCAGTGAAAGACGTTAAAGACGGTGCGCTGATTGACGTCATCAAGTCCGGGAAATGGGATGATGCCGCCGTTAAGAAACAGCTTGCCGCGTTCAGCAACATCGAACAACAGGCGCGTTATTATCGCGTGAAATATTACTTTGATCTGAGCAAAGTGCTCACCCCAGAGCAGCGCCAACAGGTACAAAAAGATATCGCCCAGACGCTGAGCGAGTAACAACGGCGGCCTGCAATGAAACATTATTGCAGGCTTTTATTTTTGGTGGATTAAAACGACGAAAGCCTGAATCATTTCTGATTCAGGCTTTCTGAATAGTGGCGGAATGGACGGGACTCGAACCCGCGACCCCCTGCGTGACAGGCAGGTATTCTAACCAACTGAACTACCACTCCGCGTTGTGTTCCGCTTGGGAACGAAGCGAATATTACGGATTGCCTCGCGCCTCGTCAACGCTTTTTCTCACGTTTTTTAATCGTTTGCTGCAAAAATCACCCGAATGACCATTTCTGTACTGTAAATACCAGAACTAGGCCCGCCAGAGGCAACTTCCGCCCTTCTTCTGTACCAGGTCAAGGCGCGACTCATGGGCTGCCAGCTCTTCATCAGTAGCGAAAACAACGCGTAATTTACTGGACTGACGCACAATGCGCTGGATCCCCGTATCATTCTGCTGCTGGCTGTCACCTTCCATAGAGAACGCCATGGTGGTCTGCCCGCCGGTCATCATCAGATAAACGTCGGCCAGAATCTGGGCATCGAGCAATGCGCCATGCAGAGTACGCTTGCTGTTGTCTATCTCATAGCGCGAGCATAACGCATCAAGACTGTTACGCTTGCCAGGAAACATTTTCCTCGCCAACGCCAGGCTGTCGGTCACTTTACAGAAGGTGTTCGTCTTCGGGATATCGCGATTGAGTTTCGCGAACTCGTAGTCCATAAAGCCGATATCAAACGATGCGTTATGGATGACCAGCTCCGCGCCACGGATATAGTCAAGAAACTCATCGGCGACATCGGCGAACGTGGGTTTATCAAGCAAGAACTCATCGGCGATTCCGTGTACGCCAAATGCTTCCGGGTCCACCAGCCGGTCCGGCTTCAGGTAGACGTGGAAGTTATTTCCGGTCAAACGGCGGTTTACCACTTCAACCGCGCCGATCTCAATAATCTTATGGCCTTCGTAGTGGGCACCAATCTGGTTCATACCGGTGGTTTCGGTATCGAGGACTATCTGTCGTGTAATTCCAGTGCTCATAGCGGTCATTTATGTCAGACTTATCGTTTGATTTCGATTTGCTAAAACAGGAAGTCTACCAGAGATGCTTAAACAGGTAGAAATTTTCACCGATGGTTCTTGCCTGGGAAACCCAGGTCCTGGCGGTTATGGGGCTATCTTACGCTATCGCGGGCGCGAAAAAACCTTTGCCGAAGGGTACAACCTCACCACCAATAACCGTATGGAGTTGATGGCGGCAATCGTCGCGCTGGAAGCACTTAAAGAGCCATGTGAAGTGGTACTCAGCACCGACAGCCAGTACGTGCGCCAGGGCATTACACAGTGGATCCACAACTGGAAAAAACGCGGCTGGAAAACCGCAGATAAAAAGCCAGTGAAGAACGTCGATCTGTGGAAACGTCTGGATGCCGCACTTGGGCCGCACCAAATCAAATGGGAATGGGTTAAAGGGCATGCGGGTCATCCGGAAAATGAACGCTGTGATGAACTTGCACGTGCTGCGGCAATGAGTCCCAACCAGGATGATGTTGGGTATCAGGCAGAGTCTTAAGCGTCTGGCTTGCGGTATTGTCGGGTTGCCCCAACAGCCTGGCGGATGCGTGCCTTACTTTTACTTTGTTTCATCGGATTGAGCGTAAGCGGAATGGTTCGCTTGCGCGCGACAACCAACTGAAGACAGCCCAGTGCCGGAATATGCGCACTTAACATTTTACCGCCTTGCTTCGCCCAGGGCAGCACGTGGAACCGGCTATAGTGCAGCACCTCAAAATTCAGCAAAGAGAGCCAATCCAACTGGCGCATCAGGGTAAACATCCGGCTGTTGTAAGGCGGTGTTTTACGTAGCACTGGCACCAGCTTACGCAATCCCATCAGGCTAACCGGGTTAAACCCGCTCAGAATTAACCAGCCATCATCAATCAGTACCCGGTCGGCTTCACGTAATAAGCGATGCGGATCGGCGCACCACGGTAGTGTATGAGCCAGCAGACAGACATCCACGGATTTATCGGCAAAAGGAAGGTGTAAAGGATCGGCCGTAACCTGCATGGGCGAACCTTGCAAAGAAACATTTACCTGATGAGAAACCGCGCACGCTTCGGAATTGATTTCTGCGCTTAAATTACCAATCTTAAGCAGATGAAATCCGTACATTTTTGCGAACCACGGGTTAAGCTGATGTTCCAGCGCCTCACGATAGTGCTCACCCCAGGGTAAATCATCCCAGCTAACGGGCGCTACGACAGTTTGAGGGATCCTTGCCGGTTTCATCACAACCTTCCGTTACGCATTGAGAGGTAATTTATGAATCTTAACAGTATTCCCGCATTTCAGGACAATTACATCTGGGTCCTGACAAATAATGAAAGCCGTTGCCTGATTGTTGATCCGGGCGAAGCCGCTCCCGTCCTGAAAGCGATTGCAGAACATCACTGGGTGCCGGAGGCCATTCTCCTGACCCATCACCACAATGATCATGTTGGCGGTGTGAAAGAACTTTTGCAACATTTCCCACAATTAGTGGTTTACGGGCCGGCTGAAACGCAAGATAAGGGAACGACCCATATAGTCAAAGATGGCGATATTGCACTCGTTTTAGGGCATGAATTTAAGGTAATTGCTACGCCGGGTCACACTTTAGGACATATCTGTTACTTTAGCCAACCTTATCTATTTTGCGGAGATACACTCTTTTCAGGCGGTTGTGGCAGACTATTTGAAGGTACAGCTTCACAGATGTATCAATCACTTAATAAATTAAGTGCGCTTCCTGATGATACATTGATCTGCTGCGCTCATGAGTACACATTAGCAAACATGAAGTTTGCCTTAAGCATTCTGCCGCACGATTCGTGCATAAATGAATATTATCGTAAAGTTAATGAGTTACGCGTAAAAAAACAAATGACACTACCCGTAATTCTGAAAAATGAGCGGCGAAATAATCTTTTTTTAAGAACGGAAGATATTGATT
>NZ_JANEWL010000134.1:0-9977 GCF_028069815.1 Citrobacter sp. Awk 2 | reverse complement strand
CCAGCCTGACGAATCGCCATAATCTGGTTTTCTGTTGACTGTTCGCTGGTGGACACACGGCAATATGCAAATGTACGGCTCATAATCGCTCCCCTGATTGGTATCAAAAACGGTATCATAATTAACTAATGGTATCATAATGTCAATGTGCTAATTTAATGACACCAATTTAAGGTAGGGTTTACTGGTATCATAAAACGTTCGATTATTGATACCAATCAGGTTAATGCCATTGACAAGTATGATATTTGTAAAAGATCGAGAGTAGTCTTTGTAAGCTGGTGGAACCCGCTTGACCGATCTGGCAATCGCCTAGCAATTTTTTGTGAAGTAGCAAAAGAGAGCTGGTCTTGATAAAAAATTCACATTATTGGTGCGTACTGTGAGTTGCTCCTGTGTTACTAAAAAACAAATAAAAAACAACGTGTTGCTGTAATTAAAAAAAAGATAAAGTTTAGGCCAAAGTGGTCGATAACTTGAATGACACAGGTAAGCCTGGCTTATATACCCAAAAGGAAAATTTTATGGCACAAGTTATCAATACAAACAGCCTGTCGCTGTTGACCCAGAATAACCTGAATAAATCCCAGTCCGCACTGGGTTCCGCTATTGAACGTTTGTCTTCCGGTCTTCGCATTAACAGCGCGAAAGACGACGCAGCTGGTCAGGCGATTGCAAACCGTTTCACGTCTAATATCAAAGGACTGACTCAAGCGTCACGTAATGCAAACGATGGTATCTCAGTAGCACAAACAACTGAAGGTGCATTATCTGAAATCAACAATAACTTACAGCGTGTTCGTGAGCTGTCTGTTCAAGCTGCTAACGGTTCTAACTCTGGTTCAGATCTGAAGTCCATTCAGGATGAAATAAAACAGCGTCTTGAAGAGATTAACCGTGTTTCTGAGCAAACGGACTTTAACGGCAAAAAAGTTCTTAACCAAAATGGTAAGTTAACTATTCAAGTAGGTGCTAAAGATGGTGAAAGTATTACCATCGATTTGAAAAAAATTGATAGCACTACATTAGGTTTAGATGGTTTAGATGTTTCGAATGTTGCTTCTACAGTTAAAAATGGTACAACCATTAACAGTAAGGTTACTATAACTGATAAGATTATTAATACCGAAGGTACTCCGGCTGCTGTAACAGGTGCAACTTTAGAAAAGGCTGGGAGTTCTTATTATGTTAAGGATACTGGAAAATACTACAAGGCAACAGTAGATGAATCGGCAGGTACTGTTAAGTTTGCTAAGAGTACTGCAAATGAAGTAGCTGCACCAACTGGAGCTGGGGCTGGTACAACTATCACTGAGATTGGCAAAGATTTTAAAGTCGAAGTGGGAGCGAATGAAGCACTGGTATCATTTAAAGATAGCAATGACAAGCAGAAGTATGCAGTTAGAGCAGCTGATGGTTCCTATAAAGATGTAGAATTTAATGAGAATACAGCTAAAGCTTCCGCTTCTACGACGGCCGCTACAGGGATTCCAGCAAACATGACTGTTGATCCTATGGCAAAAGTAGACGATGCCTTGAAAATGGTTGATGAGTTCCGTAGTTCCCTAGGTGCAATTCAGAACCGTTTCGAATCTGCAATCACCAACTTGGGTAACACCGTAAACAACCTTTCTTCTGCACGTAGCCGTATCGAAGATTCCGACTACGCGACCGAAGTGTCTAACATGTCTCGTGCACAGATCCTGCAACAGGCAGGTACTTCTGTTCTGGCACAGGCTAACCAGACTACTCAGAACGTACTGTCTCTTCTGCGTTAATATAGTTTATAGTGCTAAGCCCCGTGATTGCGGGGCTTTTTTATTTAATATGCTAAAGTCGGTTATTAGGTACAACTGTTATGAATGATATCTCATATGGTCGAGAAGCGGAAAAATGGCCCCGAGAATATTCTATGCTTGCTCGCAGGATACAATTTCTACGCTTTAATGATTATCCTGTGAAGCTGGTAAGCAGCAATGGGCAATCAATAGTTGGTTATATTTCAAAGTTTAACCAGAAAGAGAATGTAATTTTGGCATCTGATGAGGCCAAGGGATGCAATCGAGTTGAAGTCAAACTTGAGTTTCTCGCATCACTTGAAGAATTGCCTGTTGGCGAGAATTTAACCACAAAACTTATTGCTGCTGATGTTTTTAATGTTCAGCCATGTGAACCAACAATGAAAGACTTTTTCTCTATCTGCAATAAGTGTTTCAAACAAGGGGTGGGTATAAAAGTACATATGCTAGATGGACGCATTCTGATAGGGGAAACTACTGGCGTTAATGCTTGTCAGGTCGGAATGATTAGACCTAATGGCAACCATATGCAGGTCATGTTTGACTGGGTAAGCAGAATAACATCTTCAGATTATTACGATTAAACTTTAATGTTATCATTTACTTACAATTATTTTTGGAAGGATATTTGGTCAAGAGAATGAGTAACTAATTCAATAAATATGGAGCCATTTAGCTGATCTTACATCTTGTTTTGTTTTCAATATGACGTTACGAAAGGAGGCCGCTAGATGCAGCCCCTGAAATTCGTTATCGGAAATCTTTCATCCTGAATTTGTACGTTACGTCGTCAGAGTCCGTGTGTAACTCTTTCACTGTGAGTTCGTCATCTCGAACCATAAACACCACATTAAATTCAACATTACCAGTACCCTGCCAACGGTTAGAACGTTGACCTGACTCTTTCCAAATCACGTTGTCATCAGATAATTTACAGTCGAATGAAAAACGCTGGTTATCCGAAGGGCGGATGTATGAAACATTAAACACCCCAGCCGTTTTCGTTTTGGCTACTTGAGTTTTACCCACATTCTTACCAAACATACCTGCAATTGCTGCCTTACAGACTTGAGATTGAGTGAATGGTGTAGTTGATGCTGGCATAAGGTTCACCGACGCAGCTTTCTTTACCTTTGCAGTTTCAGGCGCAACAAATGGCTGGCTTGTTGGGACATCGTTGCTAGCTACATCATTCGAGTAATAGGAGTTCCCCGTATTCTCGCTACCTCCGCCACTACATCCTTTATAAATCGCGATCGCGATGATACCTAAAAAAATGAATCCTCTCACGGGAGACTGATATGGTTTTTTAACACCGCATCCTGGACACACTTTCGCTTCTGAAGAAACCTTCTGACCACACTCTCTGCAAGACCTCATTGCCATGATACAAGTCCTTAATCATTAACCTCGACGGTATACCGCCCGCCTTTGTCCTTAATTACATACTGATAGACTTCATCGCAGAACACAGTGACTGAGCCACCAAAAGCAGCAGGGAAGACACCATTCACTTTGTCACATTGATAACCAGCATTACGAATAACAGCCTGACTTTCTGATTTCAGTTCAGGCGATCCATCACCCGCCAGCACGCAATTGGACATGCTAACCCCCAGAAATACCGCAACAATCTTTTTCATAATAGCCTCCTTAGCTGAGTAAAGTTAGTACACTATCGGTAGATACATGAATGCTTTTAAATTACTTTAATCGATTGATATGATGAAATCGATCGGTAAAGTTGATCGATATGGTTACTATAATCGTCTAGGAGATTGAAGGTTACCTAGTAGCCGTGATTGGTTAAAAACGAACATTGAGGGGTTAAGGATGAAAGGTTCTGTATTGATGTTTTGCAGTTTGTTGTTGCCGTTTAGCGCCAGCGCGGGTCTCATAACGATGAGTAACCCAGATCAATCGACGATGGAAAATGGTCGGACTCTCTGTGTTTATAGCAATAGCATTTACACGTTTACCTATATCACGAAGTCGAAACATTGCCCGTACAGCAAAAGCTTCGACACGGCCGATAGCGAGTAAATTTCAGGACTATCGTTGTGATACAAAGTGGGATACAGTCTGCTACACACGACAACTCCAGCGCCGCAGATGCCAGACGTATGGTTGAACGAAGCCGCCTTATCGGTCAGCTTCACTCTTTACAGAACCCCGCTTCGGCGGGGTTTTTGCTTTGTAAGGCGTAGCCCACAGGGAGTCATCGTTCTATCCGTTGTAACATAAATTATGTTCCCTCTTTTGAATCACACCCTTCTACTTTATCCATATCAGAAATGCCCGTTTTTGGCGTGATAAATAGGCGTCTTTAAATTACTCATAATTGTTAACATTGAAACAACACCATCAACAAAAAAGTACATTATTAATAAACGATCGTCGTGATTTTTTTCCTGATTATTTTAGTGTCGCCTTTGCTTTATTCAGGTCGAATAAAAGGGGACAGAGTCAATTACTAATAAAACGGTTAAAAAATGAGCAGAAGTACCTCTCAAAAAAAATTGATTCATTATTATTTTTGATTGTTGTCACAATAATGGACATTTCTATTCATAACAATGGCCCACGAATTCAGTACGAATTTCCACTTATTGCAAAATTTTAAATTAATAGGAAACCATTATGGGAACAGTAAGCTCAGGCTCTGCTCATAAAATGGGAGTCATTGCCCTAACGTTAGTGACCGCATCAAATATGATGGGGTCTGGCGTATTTATGTTGCCAACTAATCTCGCAGGAATAGGCTCCATCTCAATATGGGGATGGGTATTTACCATCATCGGTGTTATTGCACTTGCGCTAGTTTTCGCTAAAACCAGTCTAATTACACCTCGTACCGGCGGTATCGTTGCTTATGCCAGTGATGCCTTTGGCCCATTCATTGGGTTTCAGACAACAATGTGCTATTGGATCAGCGCATGGGTAGGTAACGTTGCATTATTGGTCGCAGGTGTCGGCTATCTCAGTTTCTTTTTCCCAGAGCTTAAAAATCCAACTTACGGTTGTATTGCCGCAATTATTATTCTGTGGGCATTTGTTTTCCTTGCTAGTTTTGGTGCCAAAGTTGCAGGGCGGGCACAATCGTTTACCGCAACCTGCGGGTTAATTGTAATTTTAGGCGTAGGATTTATTGGGTGGTTCTGGTTTAACCCGTCGCTCTATACTGAAGTTTATAATGGAACGGGTCATAGTGATTCCTCAGCAATAATTTCTGCTGCGTCGATTGCACTATGGGGCTTCCTTGGTATTGAATCTGCAGTCGTTTCTACCGGTCAGGTCGAAGATCCTGAACGTACGGTTCCTCGGGCTACCGTTATGGGATTATTAATCGCTTCCGTATGTTATGTCGGTAGCTGCACCGTTATTATGGGGTTGGTACCACATAACGTTCTGGTAGATTCAGCCGCACCTTTTGCTGATGCCGCACGCTATATGTTCGGTAATACGGCAGGAAACATTGCTTCCGCACTGAGCATCATTGCCTGCTTTGGTTCCATTTCGGGTTGGCTGATACTTCAGTCAGAAGGCCCGCGCGCAGGTGCTCAACAAGGACTTTTCCCGAAATTCTTTGAAGAAACCAACAAGCAAGATGTCCCGATGAAAAGCCTCATTTTTACCGGTGTATTAATGAGTATTGTCTTGCTTCTGACGGCCTCTCCGAATCTGGCGAAACAATTCCAGGCTGTAATCTTAATGTCGGTATTTGCTTCACTTCTGCCATATATGTACGCCCTGATTTCGCTTCCAATTATTCTTGTTTCAAAGAAAGCCAATCGTGGAAGATCGTTTATGTTTTACTGCACGTTGGTTGTTATTGGCATGATTTACTGCATCTTTGCTTTGCTTGGTTCTGGCAGCGACTCCATATTCTGGGGCATCTTGATGATGATGGTAACCATTCCATTATTCTCTTTTGTTGCCGCCGGACGTAGTAAGAAAGGTCAGGATATTCTTTATTTAGATAAACGTATCTAAACGTATCCAACTGTATTGGTTTTATCCACGGGAGTTTAAAATGACATTATCTATTGTCGATCAGAATAAGCTCGATGCTTTTTGGTCATATTGCGTAAAAAATCAGTATTTTAATATAGGTTATCCGGAGTCAGCCGACTTCGATTACACGATACTGGAACGGTTTATGCGTTTCTCCATAAATAACTGTGGTGACTGGGGGGAGTATTGTAATTATTTGCTGAACTCGTTTGATTTTGAAAAAGAAGTAATGGAGTATTTTGCTAAGATTTTCAAAATCCCATTTGAAGAAAGCTGGGGGTATGTTACCAATGGGGGAACTGAAGGTAATATGTTTGGCTGCTATCTGGGGCGTGAACTGTTTCCAGAAGGTACGCTTTATTACTCGAAAGACACTCATTATTCCGTTGCAAAAATTGTTAAGTTGTTGCGCATTAAATCAAGTCTGGTGGAATCACAGCCGAATGGTGAGATGGACTATGATGATTTGATTCGTAAAATTCAACGCGATAACGAAGAACATCCGATTATTTTTGCAAATATCGGCACAACCGTTCGTGGCGCTATTGATAATATTGCTGAGATCCAACAACGGATTGGTCAACTGGGTATCAAACGTGACGATTATTATCTACACGCTGATGCTGCGCTGAGCGGTATGATTTTGCCGTTTGTGAACGATCCGCAACCTTTTAACTTCGCTGATGGTATTGATTCTATCGGTGTTTCCGGCCACAAAATGATTGGTTCGCCTATTCCCTGCGGCATTGTGGTAGCGAAAAGGAAAAACGTTGATCGGATTTCTGTCGAAATTGATTACATCTCAGCACACGATAAAACCATTTCTGGTTCTCGTAACGGCCATACACCGCTAATGATGTGGGAAGCTATTCGCAGCCATTCCTGGAGCGACTGGCAACGCCGCATTGAACATAGCCTGAATATGGCGCAGTACGCAGTCGATCGCTTACAGGCTGCGGGTATTGATGCCTGGCGCAATAAAAACTCTATTACCGTGGTTTTCCCTTGCCCGTCAGAAGCCGTCTGGAAGAAGCACTGTCTGGCCACCTCCGGTGACATCGCTCACCTGATTACCACTGCCCACCACCTTGACTCCAGCAAGATTGATGAGCTGATTGACGATGTGATCGCCGACCTGAACCAGCAGGCCGCATGAAGAAAGGGCAGTGATAATCATCACTGCCCTCAGGGGGGCGCAACCGATGCCGAGACCAATCATTATCGGTTGCGTCTATCAGGCTCTGTTCTTACAGAGCCTGCAACGAGATTACCGCTTTACCGATGGGTTGTAACGACAAACTTTGGCCCATGACATGCGCGGGGGAAGTCCCGTTCATCTCACCATGATCTATTAAATGAGGACTGGCATGGATAAATGTTGCGCGAAAACAAACCAAATGGGCCTGCTTGCGCTGACTATGATGACAGCATCAAATATGATGGGTAGCGGTGTGTTTATGCTGCCTGCCACGCTCGCGAGAATAGGTTCAATCTCTGTCTGGGGGTGGGGGCTCGCGTTTTTAGCGATTGCTGCCCTGGCGCTCATTTTTTGCAAAATGAGTGAGTTATTTCCGCGCAATGGCGGCATCATAGCCAGTATTACTGCCAGCTTTGGCCCCTTTATCGGCCTACAAATGACATTGTTCTATTGGTTGTCAACGTGGATTGGCAACTGCGCGCTGCTGTTAGCCGGCGTGGGATATCTCTCTTTCTTCTTCCCGGTATTACACAACCCATTTTATGGCACGACGGCATGCATTGTGCTGCTTTGGTGCTCTGTTCTTTGGGGATTACGTGGCGCGAAGCGGGTTGGTTATATGCAAATGTTTACGGGCAGTTGCATGGTGCTGGTGATCCTCAGCATCGGCGTCATGGGCTGGGGGCATTTTGACGTTGCTCGTTATCAGGCAGCCTGGAATCTTAGTGGCGTCAGTGATCATCAGGCAATCATTAACGCGGCAACCATCTCATTATGGGGTTTTCTGGGGATTGAGTCTGCATCTGTCTCGTTTAGCCAAGTGAAAAACCCACGCCGCACTATACCGCTGGCCACCTTGTTAGGGTTGGGGCTCGCTGGGTTATGTTATGCCAGTTCAACCAATGTCATGATGGGGCTGCTCCCCCATGATGTGCTGATGAACTCCTCCTCTCCTTTTGCCGATAGCGCGAAAGCCATGTGGGGCAGTACGGCTGGGGCGATTATTTCAGCCATGGTTGTTATCGCTTGCCTCGGTGCGATGCCAGGTTGGCAAATCCTGCAAACGGAAGTGCCCAGGGCTGCGGCGGAAGATAATTTGCTCCCTGCTTTTTTTGCCCGTACTAACCGCCATGGTGTTCCCTGGTGTGGGTTAGTTTTTACTGCAGCGCTGATGACTGCACTCCTGCTATTCACATTGTCGCCAAATCTGCAGAACCAGTTCCAGAGCGTGATTACCTTGGCCATCTCTGCCAGCTTACTCCCCTATGCATTTGCTGCAGTATCACTGCCGGTCATGATGGTTGTTCATCGCCGGGGAGGAGATGCCAGTTTCTGGACTTATTGCTGCCTTAGTCTGGTTGCGTTGAGCTTTATTGCGCTGGCGTTAATGACAGAGAGTGCCTCTACCGTGGTATGGGGAATTATTTTACAGATGATTACCATCCCTCTTTACCTTCTTTATGTTGCCCGGCGCCATCGCCTGAACAAGGGTGTCCCGCAGCACAATTTGACTGAACAATCTTTTTCTTTATTAAGCAAGGAGTTGTCATGAGCAAAATTCAGGCCATACGAGGTATGCGCGATGTGCTGCCTGACGAAACACCAATGTGGCAGTGGCTGGAGCGTAAATTTCATCAAATGGCGTTTCGTTATGGATACCAGGAAATGCGTCTGCCGCTCCTGGAACCCGTTGCGCTCTTTGAACGTGCGGTGGGTGAAGCGACCGATATCGTCTCAAAAGAAATGTACGACTTTACCGATAAAAGCGGTGAGCATATTACCTTGCGCCCGGAAGGGACCAGCGGATGTATGCGGGCGGTCCTGGAAAATAACATGTGTTACAACAAGTCACAGCGTTTGTGGTATCAGGGGCCGATGTTTCGTTACGAGCGTCCGCAAAAAGGGCGGCTACGCCAGTTCACGCAGTTTGGCGTCGAAGCCTTCGGAATGTCCGGTGCTGATGTTGATGCTGAACTGATCTTTATGGTGCGCGATCTATTTGAAGATTTAGGCATATCACAGAACGTCCGGCTGGAAATTAACTCATTAGGGACGCCGGAAGAACGCCAGGCACATCGCAGGGAACTGGTGAGTTGGTTTACTCAACATAGAGACGTGTTGGACGAAGACAGCATCAAGCGCCTGGACGTAAACCCTCTGCGTATCCTTGATAGTAAAAACCCTGAAATGCAAGAAATGATAGAGAACGCACCTCGCCTACTGGATTTTTTGGAGGATGATTCACAGCGGCATTTCAATACGTTGCGGACTCTGCTCGACAATGCCGATATAACCTATCACATTAACCCACGACTGGTGCGCGGGTTGGATTATTATTCACGCACTGTTTTTGAATGGATTACCGATGACTTAGGTTCTCAGGGGACAGTCTGCGGTGGTGGTCGTTATGATGGTCTGGCTGAGTTATTTAATGGTAAGAAATTGCCCGCCTGTGGGTTTGCCATAGGTATCGAACGATTGTTGCTTCTGCTGCAGACTGTTTATGACGGCCTGAATCCTCAGTGGCAATTCCATCCTGATGTTGTGATTACCAGTGAGCTGGAGGATGGAGGCATACAGGTGCAAGTGCTGGCTTGCGCGCTTCGTCGAGACTTGCCTGGTTTACGTGTCCTCACTGATTGTAGCGGTACCAAACTTAAACGACAGCATCAAAATGCCCTTAAGAGTGGTTGTCGTTTTATTCTGACCATTAATGCTGATCAACAAATTCGTCTTTGGGATTTACAAAATAACCAGCAAAATTTACTAGCGATTCAAGATATTGCATTACGACTTGATGAGCTTAACCAGAAATAAATGAACTGGGCTATCAAAAGGGTATCTTGTTGTCTTTTGGTAGCTCCTGTAAGATTCTTTAGAAATCGTAATATATTAACAGACGTGGCTTATGCACTAATAAAAAACACTATTTAGCCAACTTAAATATTATTTACACATTATTCCTA
>NZ_JANEWL010000133.1:0-10002 GCF_028069815.1 Citrobacter sp. Awk 2 | reverse complement strand
GTCGTGGGGGAAGGATTCGAACCTTCGAAGTCGATGACGGCAGATTTACAGTCTGCTCCCTTTGGCCGCTCGGGAACCCCACCAGGGGTAATTCAAATTGTAGGCAGTGCTTGAAGATGGTGGTGGGGGAAGGATTCGAACCTTCGAAGTCGATGACGGCAGATTTACAGTCTGCTCCCTTTGGCCGCTCGGGAACCCCACCACGGGGTAATGCTTTTACTGGCCTGCTTCCTTGGGAAGCGGGGCGCATCATATCAAATGACGCGCCGCTGTAAAGCATTCCTTTGCTTAACGTGGATCGTTTGCGTACTTTTCATCCGTAACGCAGTAAAGCTAATCAATTCATATTATTGGTGATTACAGAATAATCGTTCGGTTACCGTAAACGAAAACTCGCTGGGCCAGAACCTGATACAGCGCACGGCTTAATACGTTTTTCTCAACGTCACGGCCGGCACGCATCATATCCTCTGCGGTATAGGTATGATCCACATGAATCACGTCCTGCATGATGATCGGACCTTCGTCGAGATTGTCATTCACATAGTGGGCTGTCGCTCCGATGATCTTCACGCCGCGCTCATACGCCTGATGGTACGGGCGCGCGCCAATAAAGGCGGGCAGGAATGAGTGGTGAATATTGATAATCTTATTTGGGAAGCGAGAAACAAATGTCGGCGTCAGGACACGCATATATTTTGCCAGCACGACATAGTCTGACTGATGTGCGTCGATAGCGTCCGCCATTTTTTGGTCATGCTCGTCACGCGTTAGTCCTTCGTGGCTGACCAGCTCAAAAGGAATATCAAAACGCTCAACCAGGGAGCGCAACGTGTCGTGATTGCCGATAACTGCGGCAATTTCAACATCCAGTCCGCCGTAATTGGCCTTCATTAATAGGTCGCCCAAACAGTGAGCTTCTTTGGTGACTAAAATGACAATGCGGCGACGTCCCGCTGGCGTAAGTTCACGAATGGAACCTTCTGGTAGTGCGCTGTCCAGATCGGTCAGCAGTGT
This sequence comes from Citrobacter sp. Awk 2, assembly GCF_028069815.1. Lineage (NCBI taxonomy): Bacteria > Pseudomonadati > Pseudomonadota > Gammaproteobacteria > Enterobacterales > Enterobacteriaceae > Citrobacter > Citrobacter sp. Awk 2. The sequence goes on along the minus strand of NZ_JANEWL010000133.1, from coordinate 8,985 downwards.
GACATCGTTAAAAATGCCTTCCAGTTCGGTACGCATGAAAAAGCGCCCGGTACGGTGGTCCACGAACTCATTATTCTGCACGATGTTCAGTTCGTGCTTGTAACAGATATTAGTAATGCGCGCGATCAGACCTTTTTGGTCCGGGCAAATAGTACGCAGCACTTTTCGTTGTAATGAATGCATTTGCAGCGGAGATCCTGTTGAGAATGTTTGCATAATTGATACTGTCGGGCGTTGATTAGCCGCAGCACTTTTTAAATTTTTTACCGGAGCCACAAGGGCAGGTATCGTTTCGTCCAATTTGCGGGCGTGTACCATCGATATAGTACCACTGACCGTTTTCTTTTAAAAAACGAGAGCGTTCGATAATTGCGCCTGTTTTTCCCTGTTCAGAAAACCGTGCGACAAAACTGACATAACCGATAGTGTCGGTTTCTGCCGTCTGCTGTTCAAAAACGGTCAGCCCCAGCCATTCGGTATGGGTAAATCCTGCAATAATGTCATCCCGGAAATCGGCGGCATGGCAATCTGGATGCCAGGTTTTGATGAGGTAATCTGCGTCTTTCATCACAAAAGCACAGTAACGAGAACGCATGAGATGTGACGGCGTTGGTGCTACTTGTGCACCGGACACATAACGGTAGCAACATAGGCTATACTCGACAGCGCTACCACAGGGACAAAGCTGAGACACAAAGTACTCCCTGGAATAAAAAAACGGCGTAAAAACGCCAGGGTGGCACTATGTTAACTGAGCCGTGGCGATGTTGCTACGTCTGCAAGCCAGGGGAAGTCTGTAGGTATAATGAGAAAAATAAAAATTGGGCTGGCGCTAGGTTCCGGCGCAGCACGCGGCTGGTCGCATATTGGTGTGATCAAAGCCCTGAAACACATGGGCATTGACATTGATATTGTGGCAGGGTGTTCCATTGGCTCACTGGTCGGCGCCGCCTACGCATGTAACAAACTCCCCGCGCTTGAACAGTGGGTTTGCTCCTTCAGTTACTGGGATGTTTTACGCCTGATGGATCTCTCGTGGCGCAGGGGCGGACTATTGCGCGGCGAACGGGTATTCAACCAGTATCGTAATGTCATGCCGGTAGAATCTATCGAGCAATGCTCACGCCGTTTTGCCACTGTTGCAACCAATCTCAGTACGGGCCGTGAACTCTGGTTTACTGAAGGTGATTTGCACCTTGCCGTTCGGGCCTCCTGCAGTATTCCAGGCCTCATGTCACCTGTGGCGCACAATGGTTATTGGCTGGTAGATGGTGCGGTGGTGAACCCTGTGCCTGTCTCTCTGACGCGTGCGTTGGGGGCCGATATCGTTATTGCGGTCGACCTGCAACATGATGCGCACCTGATGCAACAAGATCTGCTCTCCTTCAACGTCAATAGTGAAACCGAATCGAACGATGATGAGCTGTCATGGCATGCCCGCCTGAAAGAGCGCTTGAGCAACATTACGGCCCGGCGTGCAGTCACGGCACCTACGGCGATGGAGATCATGACGACCTCGATTCAGGTTCTGGAAAACCGTCTCAAGCGCAACCGTATGGCTGGGGACCCACCTGATATTCTGATTCAGCCGTTTTGTCCGCAAATATCCACGCTGGATTTCCATCGCGCCGGTGCTGCAATTGCTGCCGGGCAGTTAGCGGTCGAGAAGAAAATGGATGAGCTTCTGCCCCTGGTAAAAACCAACGTTTAACGCATTTTTTATCAACACTTAAGCAAATTCTGACAGGCGTGAGTTGCAATAGCATGCCACTATTTACTAAAGCCAGTCAGGGGGGAGAATATGACGCAGCCATTGGTCGGAAAACAGATTCTTATCGTTGAAGATGAGCCAGTATTTCGCTCGCTTCTGGATTCATGGTTTTCCTCTTTGGGAGCGACAACAGCAGTAGCGGGAGACGGGCTTGATGCGCTGGAGTTACTGGGGCGTTTCACTCCCGACCTGATGATTTGCGATCTCGCTATGCCGAGAATGAACGGCCTTAAACTGGTCGAGTATCTGCGTAATCGTGGCGATCAGACGCCTATTCTGGTGATCTCCGCAACGGAAAATATGGCCGATATTGCCAAAGCATTACGGCTCGGTGTGGATGATGTTCTTTTAAAGCCCGTGAAGGACCTTAACCGCCTGCGAGAAACCGTTTTTGCATGTCTTTATCCCAATATGTTTAATTCTCGCGTGGAAGAAGAAGAACGCCTGTTTCGTGACTGGGATGCGATGGTGGGCGATCCTGCTGCCGCCGCAAAACTGTTGCAAGAATTACAGCCCCCAGTGTCGCAAGTCATCTCGCATTGTCGGGTCAACTACCGCCAGTTGGTCGCCGCTGATCAACCTGGACTGGTATTGGATATTGCCCCTCTGTCGGACCACGATCTCGCCTTCTATTGTCTGGATGTTACTCGAGCAGGGGATAATGGTGTCCTGGCTGCATTATTACTGCGCGCGCTGTTTAATGGTTTGCTGCAAGAACAACTCACCCATCAGAATCAACGACTGCCTGAGCTCGGTGCGCTATTGAAACAGGTGAATCATTTACTTCGTCAGGCTAATTTACCCGGACAGTTTCCACTGCTGGTGGGGTATTACCACAGCGGATTAAAAAATCTGATTCTGGTATCGGCTGGGCTGAATGCGACATTAAATACCGGTTCACATCACGTACAAATCAGTAATGGTGTTCCGCTGGGCACGTTAGGCAATACGTATCTGAATCAGTTAAGTCAACGCTGTGAATCCTGGCAGTGCCAAATCTGGGGGGCAGGCGGTCGCTTGCGCCTGATGTTGTCTGCGGAATGAACAATCGAGAGGGTAGTGAATAAAATTGGTTCACCTCCCTTACGCTGTGAGTGCTACTATCAGCGCCAGTCTTATTCGTATTTATCTTAATTATACCGACGCGCGTCCTTTTCAGACCTGAAGCTTACTGCGGTACTGATATACTCGGATGCGAAACAGATTGATGAACACGTTCAATACATGAACAGTCCAGGAGAGTTTTAAATGGCTGCCCTTAATTCAAAAGTCAAAAAAGCCGTTATCCCGGTTGCGGGATTAGGAACCAGGATGTTACCGGCTACGAAGGCAATCCCGAAAGAGATGCTACCGTTGGTTGATAAGCCATTAATTCAGTACGTCGTAAACGAATGTATTGCTGCGGGCATCACTGAAATTGTACTCGTGACTCACTCGTCTAAGAATTCAATTGAAAACCACTTTGATACCAGCTTTGAACTTGAAGCGATGCTGGAAAAACGCGTAAAACGTCAGCTTCTGGAAGAAGTGCAATCTATTTGCCCTCCGCATGTCACTATTATGCAGGTGCGTCAGGGGTTGGCAAAAGGTCTGGGTCATGCGGTATTGTGTGCCCATCCGGTTGTTGGCGATGAACCGGTTGCGGTCATCCTGCCGGACGTTATTCTTGACGAATATGAATCTGATTTATCCCGTGACAACCTTGCTGAAATGATCCACCGTTTTGATGAAACGGGCAGCAGCCAGATTATGGTGGAGCCTGTAGCAGACGTAACGGCTTATGGTGTTGTTGATTGCAAAGGCGTTGAATTAGCGCCTGGTGAAAGCGTACCGATGGTTGGCGTGGTAGAAAAACCGAAAGCTGACGTTGCGCCATCTAATCTGGCCGTTGTGGGGCGTTATGTTCTCAGTGCGGATATCTGGCCTCTGCTGGCAAAAACACCTCCGGGAGCAGGTGATGAAATTCAGCTGACCGACGCAATCGATATGCTGATCGAAAAAGAAACGGTAGAAGCCTATCACATGAAGGGCAAAAGCCATGACTGTGGTAATAAGCTGGGCTATATGCAGGCGTTCGTTGAATATGGTATTCGCCATAATACGCTTGGCGCTGAATTTAAAGCATGGCTTGAAGATGAGATGGGTATTAAGAAGTAACCTCGCGGTATTATAAGGACAGAGCGGCGCTGCTAATCCAGCGCCGTTTTTTTATACCTAATTTGGGTAGGGCAATGTGCGAAGTGCGGGTAAAAAAAATCCCGCCAGTGGCGGGATTTTAAGCAAACTATTTCTGAATTATTCCTTGATCAGGAAATCGTCCAGTTGTTTACCTTGTTCTTCCATCGCTTTTTTGATCACTGCCGGTGTACGACCCTGGCCAGTCCAGGTTTTAGTTTCACCGTTTTCGTCAACGTAGCTATATTTAGCCGGACGTGCTGCACGTTTAGCTTTGGTGCCGGACTTAACCGCAGCCATGCTATTCAGCAGTTCGTTCGGATCAATACCATCAGCAATCAGCATTTCACGATATTGTTGCAGTTTACGGGTACGCTCTTCAACTTCAGCAGCGGCAGCGCTTTCTTCTTCGCGACGCTCGCTAACTACAACTTCTAATTTTTCCAGCATTTCTTCAAGCGTTTCCAGAGTACATTCTCTCGCCTGCGCACGAAGAGTACGGATGTTGTTCAGAATTTTAAGTGCTTCGCTCATTGTAGTAATCTCAAACTTATATTGGGGTGGTTTGTTGAGCTAATAATAGAGCGATAAATTCAGTTGTGCAATAGCCAGGAATGTAAGGAATTCAAAATTGCTCTTTATTTAGTGGCTGTATTAATTGTTCAGTCTTAATTTTATGACGATGTCGGGCATAAAAAAGGCTTATTGGTATGCGGGCTTCCCGGCAGCAGAGAGTAAAAATTCAAGATTCAGGTCACATTTCATAGTGTACAAATAGTATCTCTTTGCAGTGATTTCAACCTTTTGTATTAGTTTTGCTTACGGAAATCCTCTATTACAAGGCGGCTATCGTTAGATACAATAACAATAAGGGCAGGGTTTCTTTATTGCGCGGCGATGATAAGTGACGTTGATGAATTTCAGGAGCACTATTTGTGAAAGAATGTGTATATACACATCATACTTCAGGTTGTTTGTGCTTTGGCAGCGTACTTTCACTCTATTGTCCACTTAAGAAAGTACCCAAGGGCACTTCCGTGCTGAGGGGTATTTAGACGAAACAGGGTGGTGTTCGCTCGTTCTTTTATACATTCCGAATGTCACGCTGCACCGACTTGTTTGTGAAATATGATACAATCCTGCCCATATTTATTCTCCCCGGTGAGGGCCGACACACAATGGCACAGCTTTATTTTTACTATTCTGCAATGAATGCAGGCAAGTCGACGGCATTGCTGCAATCTTCATACAATTATCAGGAACGTGGGATGCGTGCCGTTGTATATACAGCGGAAATTGATGACCGTTTTGGCGCGGGAAAAGTAAGTTCACGTATAGGCCTGTCGTCACCTGCAAAATTGTTTAACCAAAATTCATCTTTGTTCGAGGAGATTCGTGCGGAGAACGCGCAACAACGAATTCACTGCGTGCTGGTCGATGAGTCTCAGTTTCTGACGAGACAGCAGGTTTATGAATTATCAGAGGTTGTTGATCAGCTGGATATTCCAGTTTTGTGTTATGGCTTACGCACTGATTTCCGTGGTGAATTATTTGGTGGTAGCGAATATCTGCTTGCATGGTCTGATAAGTTGGTTGAATTAAAGACCATTTGCTTCTGTGGCCGTAAGGCCAGCATGGTGTTACGCCTTGATCAGGCCGGAAGACCTTATAACGAAGGTGAGCAGGTCGTTATAGGAGGAAATGAACGTTATGTATCGGTGTGCCGCAAGCATTATAAGGAAGCACAGTCTGAAGGCTCTCTGACGGCCATTCAGGAACGCCACAGCCACGACTAGCTCTCTTGTTCTCCTGCTGAGTTAAAATCGCAGGGTAGGTCTCTGCTTTAGCCAGAAGCACTACCCTGCGGCATTGCCTTCTGGTGCCACTCTCACACCTATTTCCCTTACGCTTTTTCACCACAATGGCTGACGTCTGCATAGCCTGGTTTTGGCTGAGTATGGCAAAAAAAAACGGCCCCAAAGGGCCGTTTATGAAGATACTAAAACTTATGTGAGTGCATTAAGCGGATTTTTTCGCTTTTTTCTCAGCTTTAGGCGCGGCTGCTGGTTCAGTTTTAGCAGCAGTTTCACCTTCGCTGTACTCACGACCGTAGTAAGTATCCAGCAGGATCTGTTTCAGTTCAGAAATCAGCGGGTAACGCGGGTTAGCACCGGTACACTGGTCGTCAAACGCATCTTCAGACAGTTTGTCGACGTGTGCCAGGAAGTCAGCTTCCTGAACGCCAGCTTCACGGATAGATTTAGGAATACCCAGCTCAGCTTTGATTTCTTCCAGCCATGCCAGCAGTTTCTGGATTTTAGCCGCAGTACGGTCGCCCGGTGCGCTTAAACCCAGATGGTCTGCGATTTCGGCGTAGCGACGACGAGCTTGCGGACGATCGTACTGGCTGAATGCAGTCTGTTTAGTCGGGTTGTCGTTCGCGTTATAACGAATGACGTTGCTGATCAGCAGGGCGTTCGCCAGACCGTGAGGAATGTGGAACTGAGAGCCCAGCTTGTGTGCCATTGAGTGACATACACCCAGGAAGGCGTTAGCAAACGCGATACCAGCAATGGTTGCTGCACTGTGAACACGCTCACGCGCTACCGGGTTCTTAGAACCTTCATGGTAGGACGCAGGCAGGTTTTCTTTCAGCAGTTTCAGCGCTTGCAGAGCCTGACCGTCAGAGAATTCAGAAGCCAGTACGGAAACATAAGCTTCCAGGGCGTGAGTCACTGCGTCCAGACCACCGAATGCACACAGTGATTTCGGCATATCCATCACCAGGTTGGCATCGACAATTGCCATATCTGGAGTCAGCGCGTAGTCAGCCAGCGGATATTTCTGACCCGTTGCATCGTCGGTAACAACCGCAAACGGCGTTACTTCAGAACCGGTACCGGAAGTGGTGGTGACGGCGATCATTTTCGCTTTCACGCCCATTTTCGGGAACTTATAGATACGTTTACGGATGTCCATAAAGCGCAGTGCCAGCTCTTCGAAATGGGTTTCCGGATGTTCGTACATCACCCACATGATTTTCGCGGCATCCATCGGGGAACCACCGCCCAGTGCGATGATAACGTCAGGTTTGAAGGAGTTAGCCAGCTCAGCACCTTTACGAACAACGCTCAGAGTCGGGTCAGCTTCAACTTCAAAGAACACTTCGGTTTCAACGCCGGCTGCTTTCAGAACGGAGGTGATCTGGTCAGCATAACCGTTGTTGAACAGGAAGCGGTCGGTCACGATCAGAGCACGTTTGTGACCATCGGTAATCACTTCATCCAGCGCGATTGGCAGTGAGCCACGACGGAAGTAGATAGATTTCGGAAGTTTGTGCCACAACATGTTTTCAGCTCGCTTAGCAACGGTTTTCTTGTTGATCAGGTGCTTAGGACCAACGTTTTCAGAGATGGAGTTACCACCCCAGGAACCACAACCCAGAGTCAGGGAAGGTGCGAGTTTAAAGTTGTACAGGTCGCCGATACCACCCTGTGAAGCCGGGGTGTTAATCAGGATGCGCGCGGTTTTCATCATCTGACCGAAGTAAGCAACGCGTTCTGGTTGGTTGTCCTGGTCAGTGTACAGGCAAGAAGTGTGGCCGATACCACCCATCGCAACCAGTTTCTCTGCTTTGTCTACCGCATCTTCGAAATCTTTCGCACGGTACATCGCCAGTGTCGGGGACAGTTTTTCGTGAGCAAACGGCTCGCTTTCATCAACAACTTTCACTTCACCGATCAGGATCTTAGTTGTTTCCGGAACTGAGAAGCCTGCCAGTTCAGCAATTTTATAGGCCGGCTGACCAACGATAGCGGCGTTCAGTGCGCCATTTTTCAGGATAACGTCCTGAACAGCTTTCAGCTCTTTGCCCTGCAGCATGTAGCCGCCGTGGCTAGCGAAACGTTCACGAACTGCATCGTATACAGAGTCAACAACAACAACGGACTGTTCAGAAGCACAGATTACGCCGTTATCGAAGGTTTTAGACATCAGAACGGAAGCAACCGCGCGCTTAATATCCGCAGTTTCGTCAATAACAACAGGGGTGTTACCTGCACCTACACCGATTGCTGGTTTACCGGAGCTGTATGCTGCTTTAACCATGCCTGGACCACCGGTCGCAAGGATCAGGTTGATGTCCGGGTGATGCATCAGAGCATTAGACAGTTCAACGGAAGGTTGATCGATCCAGCCGATCAGATCTTTCGGTGCACCAGCAGCGATAGCCGCCTGCAGAACGATGTCAGCTGCTTTGTTAGTGGCATCTTTAGCACGCGGATGTGGAGAGAAGATGATTGCGTTACGCGTCTTCAGGCTGATCAGCGATTTGAAGATAGCAGTAGATGTCGGGTTAGTGGTCGGAACGATACCGCAGATGATACCAATCGGTTCAGCGATGGTGATAGTACCGAAAGTGTCGTCTTCAGACAGAACACCACAGGTCTTTTCATCTTTATAAGCGTTGTAAATGTATTCGGAAGCAAAGTGGTTTTTGATCACTTTGTCTTCGACGATGCCCATGCCGGATTCGGCAACGGCCATTTTCGCGAGAGGGATTCGAGCGTCTGCGGCTGCCAGAGCGGCGGCGCGGAAGATTTTGTCAACCTGTTCTTGAGTGAAACTGGCATATTCACGCTGGGCTTTTTTTACGCGCTCTACAAGTGCGTTAAGTTCAGCGACATTAGTAACAGCCATAATGCTCTCCTGATAATGTTAAACTTTTTTAGTAAATCATCTGCTCGATACGAGAGTATAGACAGACCGACGAAAAATTGTATAACGTTTTGAAAATCAAACGGTTAATTAACGTCCACTTTACTTTGATTTACTAAAAGAGCTTATGCGTTAGCGTCATTTAACTCTAACGCGTTACCTCCAGGTGGCGTAAGCAAGATTACTCACTTCTGAGTAGTAATTGCGTGATCTGGATCAAATTTCCGCAAAGCTGACACCTTTCAGCAGGCCCTTTTAGCGTTTCTTGGTAAGTGTTAAAAAATTGATGTAATGAATGAGGTTAACATTAGCATATTTAATAC
>NZ_JANEWL010000132.1:0-10006 GCF_028069815.1 Citrobacter sp. Awk 2 | reverse complement strand
GTAGAAATATTATTATTTATTCATACAGATGTAAAAAATCAGTAAATGACTGAAGTATTGGATTATTTTGTTTACGACGAATGCTGACTGCATACAGGATATGGGATACTCCGGATTCAAAATCACACAGTACCTGTTGCAACCTCCCATTATTCAGATAGGCTCTGACAAGATAATCTGGCAAGCATGCAACACCTTCATTCATCAGAACACTTTGCAGAAGAAATAGGCTTGAGTTACTTGAAATATGTGTTGGAACAACTAACCGGTTCACTGTACCTGTATCTTTTTGTATGAAGGACCATTTTCCGTCGTCCATCATCCGTGGATATACTAGACACCGATGGTATAAGAGATTTTCGGGTGATTTGATTGGGGGTTCTGCGGATAGATATTTCTGAGATGCATAGTAATGCCAGTGAATAGTTCTGATTCTGTCAGCAAAGTAAAAACTCGATTCCACCTGATTGGTCACGCGCAGTGCAAGATCAAACTCTTCTTCATGTAAATTGATTAACCTATCATCGAGGTGAATATCAAAGTTTACGTGAGGATTTTTTTCTGATATGCCGCAATTATTGGTTGCAGCCAACTACAACCCAGAGCGAGTGAGCAAGTTAGCTTCAGTGTGCCCACAGTGGGATCGCTAAACTGCCTGACGCTTTCAATTATGTTATCTGCTTCATTAAGCAAATGGCTCGCTTTTTCATAGACAAGCTTGCCCGCCTCAGTAAGAGTTACGCTCCGGGTTGTTCTGTTGACAAGCGCTGTTCCAAATACATCTTCCAACTGGGCTAAACCTTTACTGACAGATGACGGCGTCAGTCCCAGATCTCTTGCCGCATTTGACAGATTTCCCGTTTCGGCAATTTTGACGAACATATTCAGTTGGGCGAAATTTGTCTTTTTCATATTTAAATCCTGATGTTGGTATTCAACGATATCGCTCGTTCTCAACTGCTTCACGCACTTTAAGCAAAGCTTTCTGGAGGTTTTCGACAGTGACGGAGCCTAATGCGATTCGTATAGCCTGAGGGACTGTCTGTGTAGTGCAGAAAGGCGTAGCCGTGGAAACCGATATATTACTGTCCATCAGAACTTTAACGACCCGATCAGCCCGTGATTCATCAGGAAGTGGCAACCAGGCAAAATAGGAGCCGGGATGTGTAATACAGGGGATATCGCCCATGGATATCCTGAGCACAGCCTGTCTCTGACGTGCATCTTGTCGTTTCAGTTCTTCAAAGCGTGCGACGGTCCCATCCTGTATCCAGTTACACACAAGCGTTGTCATTACTGAAGGTGTATTCCAGGTCGTTGCACGAACTGCTCTTTCCAGAGCAGGCCGGTATGCTTCAGGGCACACAACCGCCCCCACTCGCAGACCAGTGGCCACATTTTTGGAATATCCAGTGACGTAGACCGTGCGTTCTGGCGCGTAAAACGCGACCGGAGGTGGGGGCCGGCGTATGAGGTAGGAATAGGCTGTATCTTCAATAATCAGCAGGTCGTGCGCCCGCGCAATAGCCGAAAGCTCTTTCCTTTGGCTATGTGTAAGCACCCAACCCAACGGGTTGTGCATGGTAGGCATGGTGTAAACGGCTCTGACATGTCTTTTCTTGCATAACTGTTTGAGTGCAACATAATCCGGGCCGTCAGCCAGTGACGGGATTGCGATAAGCTCAAGGTGAAATAGTTCGGCCAGTGCTTTGAAACCTGGATAGGTAAGGGCATCCACTGCCACTACGTCTCCCGGCCTTAACAATCCCATAGCTGTAATCGTTAACCCGTGCTGTGCACCATTCACAATTACCACATTGTCTGCCGCCGGTTTAAACCCTCTCCCAGAAAGATGACCTGCAATGATCTCCCTTTCAGCAGGCCTGCCTGCATGGGGCTGATATCGTAGGTGCGATTCAATGTCCCCAACAGTAGATACCTGCCGAAGGGCGTCACGAAGGAGTTCGCCCTGCCCAGGCAGGGAGGGATAATTGAAATTGAGATCCAGTACATCCGTGGCAACAGCATGCTGATCTATGCCATGACCGTAAGGTAACGAGATTTCCCTGACAAACGTCCCACGCCCGGTTTCTCCACTAACAAGACCCATTGCTTCCAGTTCGCTATAAACCCTTGTCGCGGTTGCGAGAGAAATATGTTCCTGAGCAGAAAGATCCCGGTGAGTCGGCAAACGCGTACCAGCCAAAATTTTACCGCTGCGTATCATCTCAGCAAATTTGTCCACGATAGCTTTGTAGCGTGCTTTCATCAAATGTATCCATGACAATAATTTGATTGTATCAGGTTTGTGAGATTACCATTCGTGCAACAAATGCTCAAGCCTGCGGGCAAAATGTAGATGTAGAGAGTGAGGTTACTTTGGTTAATTCAGTCGTAAATAAAACAGATCCCAGTTCAATATCCGGTTGGGTCAATGGCTTGTTAGGAGTCGTAATTTTTAGTGGCTCTTTACCTGCCACGCGCGTCGCCGTCCTTGATATGGACCCTTTTTTCCTGACATTTCTCCGTGCGACCATTGCCGGAATACTGGCTATATTGTTGATCTTCGGTTTTAGAGAAAAGCGCCCGCAAGCCTCACAAATTGTTCCATTGATCATTGTGTCTCTAGGCGTTGTTATTGGTTTTCCTTTACTGACTGCTATGGCTTTACAGCACGTTACCTCTGCTCACTCAATAGTGTTCCTGGGTCTTCTTCCACTGACAACCGCTATTTTTGGAGTCCTACGCGGTGGTGAACGCCCTAAACTGGCCTTCTGGATTTTCTCAGTGATCGGCAGCTTGCTCGTTGTAGGGTTCGCTTTCTCGCAAAGCGCCTCCGTTTCACTTATCGGCGATCTATTAATGTTGGCGGCGGTGATTGCCTGTGGCTTGGGATATGCAGAAGGCGCAAAACTGACTCGCATTCTGGGGGGCTGGCAGGTTATCAGTTGGGCACTGATCATTTCACTGCCTTTCATGCTGATAGCAACCATTCTTACAATGCCTGCGACCTTCTCTGGGATCGGTATTTCCGCCTGGGTCTCGCTGGGATATGTATCGCTTTTCAGCATGCTGATCGGCTTTATCTTTTGGTACAAAGGGCTGGCAATTGGTGGTATCGCTGCCGTCGGCCAGCTACAGCTTCTGCAACCTTTCTTCGGGCTTGGTCTGTCAGCCACTCTCCTTCATGAAACAGTCAGTCCTATGATGGTACTCATCACACTGGGAGTCATTATGTGTGTCATAGGCTCTCGTAAGTTCGCCCGGTAGGAAAATATCCCCGGATGCTGTACTGGTCCCAGGGAGCCATTATTTCTTTTAAAAGGAATCAAGCATGTTTAAAGGTCTGAGTGCATTCCCTCTTACGCCCCTTGTAGATGGTGAAATAGAAGAAACATCGTTTGTATCGTTGATTGAGAACCTGGTAGACGCAGGGGTAAATTCCATCGGTGCGCTAGGTTCCACAGGGAACTATGCTTATCTGACCCGTGAACAACGCTTCAGGGCGACCCGGCTGGCAGTGAGTGCAGCGGCAGATATTCCGGTGATGACTAGTATTGGTAATGTCAGCACCGAAGAAGTATTAAGGCTCGCGGAGGATGCACAAAAAGCCGGTGTAAGTGGCGTACTGCTGGCCCCTGTCTCTTATCAAAAACTCACAGCGGACGAAGTTTTCCGCCTTTATGACAGAGTCACAGCAGAGCTGTCTGTCCCACTCTGTATATACGATAACGCAGCAACCACGGGATTCGAATTTACCGATGAACTGTTGATTGCGCTCTCTTACCTAAACAACGTTGGCTCAATAAAACTTGGGGATTTACCTGCGGACTGGAGTGCTGCTTTGAAGCGTGTTGGCAGTCTTAAAAACAGGGTAGATGAAGGCGTTACAGTCGGGATCAGCGGCGACGCACAATCTGCCTCAGGTATGATTGCAGGATGTGATGTCTGGTATTCAGTCCTTGGAGGATTGTTCCCTAACTATTCCATGAGCCTCACCTTGGCTGCACTGAGCAGAGACGAAAGCGAGACACATCAGCTCAATACAGCGCTTGAACCCCTTTGGGTATTTTACCGCCGTCACGGCAGTCTTAGAGTGATCGCAACAGCTGCTGAGATCCTTGGGGCAGTTCCATCTCCTTGCCTCCCTTTCCCTCTACAAACACTTATAGGCCAAGAACGCTCGGCGCTGGAAAGGACACTGGAACGCTTAGATTTCCTGGCATGATTTTTTGGAGGTCTCGTTTTGCAGCAACAACCAACAGCCCGATTTTGCGGGCTGTTGAATTACATCCTTATTCCAACAACATTATTTCATTCGGGACAGAGAATTAGCCTTTTGAAAAAAATAACTAAGTCTACAAAACTGAATCACGTCCTCTACGATATTCGCGGTCCCATTATGGATAAAGCGCGACAAATGGAAGAGGAAGGACAGAAAATCATCAAACTAAATATCGGAAATCTGGCTGTATTTGGATTCGATGCACCGGAAGAAGTGCAGCAGGACATGATCCGTCACCTTCCCCAGTCGGCGGGATACTCTGATAGTAAAGGGAATTTCACCGCGCGCAAAGCTGTGATGCACTATACACAACTGCAAGGGATCAAGGATGTGGCTATTGATGACATCTATCTGGGAAATGGTGCATCCGAACTCATAGCAATGGCCACAAATGCATTGCTGGACAACGGTGATGAGCTACTTATCCCTACTCCGGATTATCCCCTATGGACCGCTGTCACCAGCCTTTCCGGCGGTGAGCCTGTTCACTATATGTGTGATGAAGACAACGGCTGGATCCCCGACCTGAACGATATCCGCCAGAAAATCACACCCAAGACCAAAGGTATTGTGGTCATCAATCCGAACAATCCGACAGGTGTGATTTATCCGGTTGAGGTGCTACTCGGGATAGTTGAACTCGCGCGTGAACATGGCCTCGTTATTTTGTCAGATGAAGTCTACGACAAAATCCTCTACGACAATGCCAAACACACGGCGCTTGCCAGCCTGACATCCGAGGTACTCATCCTGACTTTTAATTCTCTGTCAAAAAGTTACAGAGCCTGTGGTTATCGTGCAGGCTGGCTGGTTGTTTCGGGCAATAAGGGGCTGGCAAGGGATTACATTGAAGGGCTTAACATGCTGGCGAATATGAAATTGTGCGCCAACGTACCGGGTCAGTGGGCAATCCAAACAGCACTTGGAGGTCATCAAAGCATTGATGAATTGGTATCTGAAGGCGGGAGGCTTCGCCGTCAGCGTGATCTGGCTTATGAACTCATTACCGCAATTCCGGGCGTATCCTGTGTTAAGCCATCAGCAGCATTATATATGTTCCCTAAACTGGATCCCGACATTTACCCCATCAAGAATGACCGCGAATTCTTTCTGGAATTGCTGGAGGAAACCCGTGTCATGCTTGTTCAGGGGACAGGGTTTAACTGGCCGCATTCTGACCATTTTCGCATCGTATTCCTGCCTTATGAAGATGACTTACGTGTCGCACTCCAACGCATTGCATGTTTTCTGGCAAGACAGCGAGAGAAATTTTCAATGGCAAAAATAATAAATCAGGGGTCCAAGGATTAAAAGGGGGAAATAGTATGGGCGAAATAGATAGCATACAGATCCGCAATGTGTCTGCTGTTTCAGCAGCTCATATGCTAAGCCATTTCTGTATTCTGGCAATACCTGTGATGATACCTGTTATCACAATGAAAACGGATGTTAGTTATCTTCAACTCGGTACTGGTATTGCGATTTTCAATCTTGTGACAGCCCTCTTACAAATATATGCCGGAATTCTGGTTGATAAATACAATCCAAAAACATTTCTTCTTTACGCGATATTACTCTCCTCAGCTAGTTTTTCCCTGATCGCTTTCCAATTTAACCTGCATTTTTATTATCTTGCGATGATAATCGCGGGTGTGGCAAATGCAGCATACCACCCCTGCAATTATGCTTTACTCAGTCAAAATATTCGTACGGAAAACAAAGGTCGTATTTTTTCTATCCACACTTGCTCAGGGTTCCTGGGGGGGGGCTTTAGCACCTATTGTCCTCGTTTTTATCGCTGAAAAATATGGTCTCAGGCTGCTTTTCTGGTTGTTTCAGTATTGAGCGTAGGTATATTTTTGTTCGTATCATACTCTCTCAAAGGTGCTACGCACTCAGAACAAGGATTAAGGCCTAAAGTGCAGCAGTTTCGCCAGCCAGACTCAACTGATGGCAGCCTGCAAGCTTATGGTCTGGCTCGCCTTTTCTCCTTCTTTTTTCTTCTTGGAATCTGCATTAGTGCAATTGAAAAATTTTTCGTTGCCTCATTGGTTAATGGACATGGTTACAACCTAGAAATCGCAAATATGTCTCTAACAGGCTTTCTTTTTTCAACCGTCGCCGGGGTGATTGCAGGGGGAATACTTGCAGACAAAATAACCAATCATGACAATTTTGTCGGCGCGATGTTTTGCTGTGCAACATTGTGTCTCTCTCTGATCGCGCTTATGAAGAACAGCGAGCCAGGCCTTGTTTTACTCATGATTACTTGCGGAATGTTTATTGGCGCAGTTTCACCTTCAAGAGACATACTCGTAACGAAATTGAGTCCCAAGGGGAGTCACGGACGTATGTTTGGTATAGTTTCTACTGGTTTCAACGCTGGAAATATCATAGGTCCCGTTTTTTTCGGATGGTTAATGGACAGAGGCTCTTTCAATATAGTCATATGGCTTACAGCACTTGCAACCGCTTTACCCGCGTTACTTCTCAAAAAATTCAGGAGGACTTCTGCTTAATGTTATATAAAGTGAAGTAACCTGTAATTATGGCTACAAAGGAAAAATATATGAAAGACTTGCTGGCTCGTATCGAAGCTACTGCCGGAGTGTTAAATTCACAAAGCGGCAGTACGGGAACAATTCTGCCCTACATGTACATACACAGGTTCAATACGAAGCATGTTCCTATTCCCGATCCTGGCGATCCATTTTTGTATATAGTTATCAGAGGCCGCCTCCAGTTTTTCAATGCAAATGGCATCAATGAATGCAGGCAGGGGCAATATTTTATCTCCCCTGTCGATGTCCCCACTTCTGGCGTTTTCCCGGAAGCAAAGGAATCGACGTCATTTTTAGCCGTTTCAGTAAATTTTTCCCTGGCTGATATCATTGGCGTAATTCTGGATACGGAAGGTGATGCTCCTTTTGAACATACCGTAGGCAAGGAAGATAACGAAGATCCTGAAAACACAGAGCATGTGCTTTCCATTCTGGATCGTATGCTGTCATTAGGTCTCAAACCTTCAACTGTGGGCTTCATGAGTAATCATCTTAAACGGGAACTGATGTTTGCCATCCTTAACGGTCGTTTTGGCGATTCGTTACTTAAAGGTGTTATGAATATACAAAATGCCGGGGATATTTATCAGATAAACAGCTGGATAAAACAGAACTTCCGCGATGTTTTTAGTGTTCAGGACCTTGCAGATAAAACGCAGATGAGCATTTCACGCTTTCACCAAAAGTTCAAAACGGCAGTCGGAATGGGACCGCTTCAGTGCCAGAAACAATTAAGGCTAAGTGAAGCAAGAAGGCTTATGCTGGTAAACGATTTGTCGGTCACTGAAGCCGGAATGGAAGTAGGCTATGAAAGTCTTTCACAATTTATACGTGACTATCGCCGTCAGTTCGGAATGACCCCTCTTAAAGATATTCAGCAACTACGTAGCGCCATTAAAAAACAGCCTGACTAAAGTCAGGCTGTTGGAGGACGCATCTTCAATTCTCAGCCTTTCATACTAAGAACTGCCCGGAAGTGGGTTTTGGCTGCCATCATTTTTTCAAATGCTTCTTTTGCGCGCTCCAGAGGGAAAACCTCGATCATGGGACGGACATCAGTCAGTACGCTGAATTTGATGGCCGCTTCCATTTCATTAATGTCAGTGAATGTGCCTTTTACTGCATTAGGTCCCATCAGGAAGTCCATCGCGGACCAGTCAAGTTTTTCATCTGAAACGGCAGCAATAATCAGTTCGCCATCTTTACCCAGACCTTTGATCAAGGGATTAATGACACTAGCAACTGGTGCAGTCGCGATTATAACTTTAGCACCTCCCATGGCCTGCAGTGCAGCTGTAGCATCAGTAGTATCGGTGTCAATATATTCATGAGCACCTAACTCACGAGACAACACTTCTTTATCCGTTCCGCGTGAAATTGCTACGGTACGGAAACCAGATTTTTTAGCGTACTGAATGGCCAGATGCCCCAGACCTCCAACGCCAGAAATAGCAACCAGGTCTCCTGGACGAGCCTTACTATTACGTAGCGCGCTGAAAACGGTCTCGCCAGCGCAGAGTAACGGAGCAGCTTCAGTAGATGAGAGATCGTCAGGAATTAAAATAAGACCGTCTTCAAAGGCTACCATGTATTCCGCATAGCCCCCATCAATTGTCAGGGCAGTTGTATGTCCGTGACCGCCATGCCAACCCGCTCCAACGCGTTCACCTGATTTCCATTTTGAAGCACCCGGACCTGTTTTCTCAACAATACCAACGACTTCATGCCCAGGAATTCGTGGGAAAGAAGAAGACATACCTTCGCTGACTTTGGCATCACCGTGACAGACACCACAGGCTTCAACCCTAATCAGAACCTGACCTTCATGTGGTTCAGGGATGTCGATCTCAACGAGAGTCATAGGCTCGCCTTTTGCCAGAACCTGGATCGCTTTCATTTTTGTCATGTCAGGGTTTCTCCTGTTTCGAGTGTTTAAAGACGGGCTGATTAACAATTCATCAGATACCGAAGTGGAACTCATTTTAGAGGGACGCTTTCTTAGAGGCTTGCCCGAAACAGTGAAAAAAAGACACGATCCTGTTTACGTCTTTCATCGCCGCTAGTGCGAGACACAGATATTAAGCAGGCAACAGAAACGTATTAAAAAACGCGATGATTGAGCAAGTAATAAGGCATCAGTTGGTCTGATAATAACCACCTGAAACGGCATAGCAGTCATCTAACACAATACAAACTGTAGAGCCGATATCTACTATTTTTATTAGGAATCAATATGTTAAATCTAAAAAGTGCTTTAATGGTGTTGTCTTTGTCTCTAACAAGTGCTTTAAGTTACGCCCAGGACGCATCAGTGCTGAGTCCTCAACTCATAAACGCTATGAGCACGGCGGCGCACGATGAGGCGCTTAAGCTTGGGGTAGATATCAGCTTTTCTGTTGTGGATGAAAAAGGATGGCCACTATTTTTCCAACGCTACGATAACGCCATGCTGCTGACCACAGTTCTGGTGCCTAAAAAGGCTTACACTTCCGCAATTACTCGTATGCCTTCGGGTGAACTGGAAAAACTGACCGCGCCGGGTGCGCCACTGTATGGCATTAACACAGCTGATCCAAAACTGATCCTGATTGCCGGTGGGTATCCGCTGACTTACAAAGGCAAGCTGGTTGGAGCACTAGGGGTTGGCGGTGGCAGCTGGGAACAGGATGAGCAGATGGGACAGGCAGCACTCAAAGCATTTAAAACCGCTGTAGATAAATGACCTGCTGGTTATGATTTTTTCTCCCGGCCGGTTCTGGGCCGGGAAGACTTTCCATGACTCTGCTACTAACAGTCTTATAAGTGTCTATTTTTTAAAGCCATGAAAAAACTGGCATTTTTATTTTGTATTACTCCTTCAACCTTTCTTCGGATTGGGCCTGTCAGCCACACTGTTATTACCGTGGAAAGATTTTGCTGCCAGCCTGGAGGAAACCCCCAATTGTCCACTGTCACCTCCCTACACGGCTAGCAGCTTCGTCAGCTGACCTTCCACGCCGCTTTCAGATCACTGATTCTAGGAACACCTCTGGTTTCTGACTGGCTATTAGTCGATCCGCTGGGCCGTGACTTCCGAACACTCAGCTAAACATTTAGCGATACTGCATGAAGTGGATTACTGAATAATGACTAATTAGGTTGAAATTTAAAGTAAAAACAG